>NZ_JBRBEM010000004.1:0-221435 GCF_052805615.1 Pelomicrobium sp. P1 | reverse complement strand
GTCTCCTCGAAGTCCTTGTACTTGCCGGTCCCCACCAGGAGCCGGGACGAATAGGCGGTGCCTGCGATGACCAGTGGATCCATGGGCGCGTCTCCGAACGGGGAGAAACAGGAACTCAACGATGACATGAGCCCGGGCCGATGCCCTTGACCCGGGTCAACCGCCGCCGACCGCCACCACGATTTCCAGCCGGTCGCCTTCCTGCAGACGCTCCTCTTGGAAGCGGCTGCGGGGCACGATCTCGCCGTTTTTTTCCAGGGCGATGCGCTTACCGGCGAGCTGCAGCTCGTCGATGAGCTGGGCCACCGTAATGCCGGGGGCGAACCGGCGGGGTTCCCCGTTCACCGTAAGCTCGATCATGGCGTGGGAGCGTCGAAGTATCGAATTCAGAGCATTATTTTACCACCGGCGAGCGCCTCGTTCTCAGCGCCGGGCGGGCGAATTTCAAATCCGGCAGGGAATGGGGTAGACTGTGGCCGCCCTGGGCGGGTGTAGTTCAATGGTAGAACATCAGCTTCCCAAGCTGAGAACGTGGGTTCGACCATTCGACGTCCGGTGGACGTCGAATGGGACGTCGGGCCGGTCGAGGCCCGGCGGTCCCGAGCCGCCTGAGGCGGCGAGGGATGCCCGGATCGCGGAGGCAACGCGAGCCGGGCACATTCCCATCACCCGCTGGATTTCCGGCGAGGTGGGAAGGGGAGGAAAATAGCCGAGTCCGCCGTGCGGGTGTAGTTCAATGGTAGAACATCAGCTTCCCAAGCTGAGAACGTGGGTTCGATTCCCATCACCCGCTCCAGAAACCCAAGGGCCCTCCGCGGAGGGCCCTTGGGTTTCTGGAATGTGGGGAAGGGTGAAGTACCCACCCGGGTTCGACAACCGGAGGTCCGGTGGACCTACGGTTGGACGTGGGCCCGTCCACGGGCCCACGGTCCCGAGCGGCATCGCCGCGAGGGATGCCCGGATCGCGGAGGCAACGCGAGCCGGGCACATTCCCATCACCCGTCGGGGTGTGCGGATTGCGGTTTGATGCGTGGGCGGCCACGAAGCCGCTGACAGCGGCGAGGGATGCCCGGATCGCGGAGGCAACGCGAGCCGGGCACATTCCCATCACCCGTCGGGGTGTGCGGATTGCGGTTTGATGCGTGGGCGGCCGCGAAGCCGCTGACAGCGGCGAGGGATGTCCGGATCGCGGAGGCAACGCGAGCCGGGCGCATTCCCATCACCCGCTCCCATCCAGAAACGCTTCCGCTTCGTCCTGCAAGACCCATTCGAAGCGGTTCCAGCGACGTCTACCGCCTTCGCCCGCCTCTCTTAGATCTTTGTCTTTTCGCGACTTCGTTTCGATAGCTGACAAGCGCGGGACAACGGCCTACTATCGAAGTGGACCATGGGTTTGCACACCTGGGTTGAGCGAGAGTCCGACGATGGCTGATAGCAGAAACCGCAACCCGGAAGATCTGGAGTTGCGTAAGCTCCTTCCCCGTTACGTTAAAGGACATCTGACCGGCCCGATGCTGGCGCGGGTGGAGGCTTTCCTTGCCCGCTCCCCCGACGCGCGGGCGGAAGTGGAATGGCTGAGGCGGCGGGAACGGGAGGCTCAAGCGAGTGTTGGACCGCGAAGCCGGGACGCCGCCTTCGCCCGCTTCATGCAGCAGCTCGTGCCTTCGGCCCCGGTTCCCGTTCCGGCGGCACCCCCGCGGCGCCGCGGCCGGCCCCGCTGGCTTACCCCCATGTTCGGCATCGCGGTGACGGTGGCGGCGGTGGAGGCGGCCCTGATCGGGGCGCTGCTCCATGAACGGGAAGCCGCGACCCCTGTCCAGGTCGGGGGCGCCCGGCTCACCGTGACCTTCCATCACGAGGCGACGGAAGGTCAGATCCGGGAGCTGCTCCAGAGCGTGGGGGCGACCATCGTCTCCGGTCCGGGAGCGGGGGGCGCCTATACGCTGGACGTGGCCACCGGCCAGGCCGAAGCCGCCACCGCCCACCTGGCGAAGCGCCGAGAAGTAGTCCGGAGCGTGGGGCCTGCCGATTGAGCGCAGGGGGTTCGTCGCTGACGTTCCATTGACCGCTAAAACCTCAACGCCCTGCCATAGCCGGTCAGCTCCAGATAACCGCGCCCCACCAGGCGGCCCGCTTCCAGCGCCTCCACCGCGCCCTCCCAGTAGAGGGTGCCGGTGCTTGCCCGGGCGTCGTTTTCCTGATCATCCATGAGGGGCCGGAGTTTAAGCTCTAGAGACCCCGTCCGCACCGTCCAGTCCACCGGATAGCCGATCCCGGAACGGGGGCTCGCCCAGCGGCGCCCAGGAATGAAGACGACCTCGTCGGGCCCGAAGGTGCGAACGCTCCCGTCGGGGCGCCGCAGGGTGCCCCCCGCCCAGTGGGTCCCGCCTTTCCGGTCGCGCATGCGGAAGGCCATCAGCGCCCCCCCGTCCAGGAGATTGATCCCGATCCAGTCCCAGCCCACCGCGGCCTCGTCCATGAGCCGGCTCGACCACTCGTGGTCGAGCCAGGCTTCCCCGGTCACCGTCCGGCGGCGCCCGTCCCGCTCCACGGTGCCCGCGACCCGCAGGTGGGGCAGGCTGTAGTAGTAGCTCGCCGAGTGCTCCTCGGGCCCCTTCTGGCTGAAGCCGTCCCGTCCCTGCAGCAGGGGCGGCTGGGTGGGCTCGAAGGCGAGATCCAGGCGGAATCCCTGGGCGGGGATCACGGCCCGGTAGCGGCTGCCTTCCTGGATCAGGGTCCAGTCGTCGATGGCGAGATCTACCCGACCCTGCCGGGCGTAAGCCAGGCCGAAGCCCTCCCGGGCCGCCCGCTGGTCATGGAGCAGCCGCCCTAAGGCGGGGTCCGAGAGGGCGGCGTGGGCGGCCAGGACCTGGCGCGGCGCGAATCGACTGGGATTTTCGCTGGCAAAATCCGGCCGGCTGCGGAAAAAGGTGACCTGGAAGCCCAGCCGGGCCCCGTCCTCGGCAGTGAGCCACCCGGTCACGTACCACCATTCGATGCGGAACGCCGGGTGGCTGCCCTCGTCGGCAGGAAACGAGATCTCCCGGCCCGGCGTGACCGGAGGATACTCGATCCCCGCTGCCGCCAGAGCGGCGAAACCCAGCAGCGCCAGCCCGAACAAACCCTTAAGGCTCCTCACCAGTCCTCCCGCACCGCCCGCACCACCTCCATGCCCGTGGCCTGGCGGCCGCTCGCCACGGCGGTCACCGCCGCGGCGGCGACCAGACCCGCCGCCAGGAGCACGAGCAGCCCCCAGGGGGGATGGAGATCCATGCTCCAGTGAAACGACTGGCGGTTGACTACGTGGATCAGAATCAGGCCCACCACGAATCCCAGCACGTTGCCGGCCAGGACACCGGTGAGGCCCCACACCCCGCCCTCGAAGGCCAGCATGGCCCCGATCTCCCGGCGGGTCATGCCCACGTGGCGCAGCATGCCGAACTCCCCCCGCCGGGCCAGCACCTGGCTGCTGGCGGCGGCGCTTACGCCGAAGAGCCCGATCAGCAGCGCCACGGCTTCCAGGGCGTAGGTGACGGCGAAGGTGCGGTCGAAGAGGGCGAGGGAGGCGGCCCGGATGTCCCCCGGGACGCTCACCTCGAAGGCGGCTTCCGGCCGCCGCTGCCGCAGACCTGCGGCCACCCCATCGGCCGTCGCCCCCGGGGCGAGCCACAGGGTGGCGGTGGTGGCACGGGGATCGCCAGTGAGCCGCCGGTACAGGGCCAGATCCAGGACCGCCGCGCCCTCCGGCCGGGCGTAGTCCCGCCAGATCCCCTGCACCTGGAAGGCCACGGGGCGCCCGGCAAGGGGCAACTCCAGGCGGCTGCCCGGCGCGAGGCCGTAGAGATCGGCGAAGGACTCGGACACCCAAAGGGGATCGACCTCTTCGGGCTGGGCGGGGGCCTCCCGGGTGAGCCACAGGCGCTCCCGGGCCTCGTTAAGGCCCATGGGCCGGGCGATCAGGGTGACGGGGGGACGGTCGGGGGCCAGGACGATTTCCACCGAGCGGGACAGCTCGAAGCGAGCCACACCGGGAAGACCCGCTAAAGTCTCCTGGAAGGCCACGTCCAAGAAGGCGGATTCCCCGGCGAAGCCGGCGCGCAGATAGAGGTCTCCGGGCAGCACTTTTTCCAGCCAGGCGTCCAGGGAGTGGCGGAAGGAGGCCACCATGATGGCCATGGACACCATGAGGCTGCCGCTCACCAGCACCGCCGCCACCGACAACGTCACCTGGCCCGCGCTGCCTTTGAGGTGGGCGGCGGCCACCTGGGTCCATGCCGGCCCGCGGACGGGAAGCGCATCGAAGGCGCGGCGGGTGAGGGCCGGCAGCAGCAGCACCGCCCCCAGGAGGAGCAAGGCGATGGCGGCGTAGCCCCCCAGGGGCAGCCCGTCCACCGGGGGCAGCCCGAGGAGTGCGACGGCGAGCCCCAGGGCTACCGTCCCCGGCGCGCGCCAGGGGAGGCGGGCGAGGGGCCGCTCTTCGTCCCCTGCCTTGAGGGCCTGGGCCGGCGCTACCCGAGCCGCCTCCAGGGCCGGGGCGAGGGCCCCCAGGACGGAAACCCCAACCCCCAGGACGAAGAAGCCCGCCCAGGTCCAGGGGGTAGCCCGCACCCGGGAGGCGAGGTGCGGAAAATATCCCGCCCCCAGGTCGGCGCCCAGGGTCGCCAGGACGAAAGCCGCCAGGGCGTAACCCAGGGCCACCCCCAGGGCGGCGCCCACGGCCCCGAGGACCGCCCCCTCCGCCAGGATCCAGCGGGCGAGGGCCCCCCGCGCCGCCCCCAGGGCCCGCAGCAGGGCCAGTTGCCGCCGGCGCCGCAGCACGGAGAGGGCCTGGGTGGAAAAGACCAGGAACCCGCCGGTGAAGAGGGCAATCAGGGAAAGGGCGGTCAGGTTCACCCGGTAGGCCCGGGAGAGGCTCAGGGCTTCCCGGGCCTCCAGCGCCGGGGTGGTCACCTGCACGTCGGGGGGGAGCCGCTGCGCCAGAGCGGCGCGAACCTCCGCCGGCTCGGCGCCGGGGGCGAGGCGCAGGTCGATGCGGGAGAGCCGCCCCAGCCGGTCGAGCCTCCACTGGGCGGCGGCGATGTCCATGACCCCGATGGACTGGGAAAAAGCGCTTCCGGGAAGTAACCCCGCCACCCGCAGTTCCACCGGACGGGTGCCCACCCGCACCGGGAGCCGGTCGCCCTCTCGAAGCCCAAGCGCTTGGGCCGCGGCGGGGCTCAAGTACAAGGCATCGTCGCTAAAGATGTCGATGGGGGAACCGCCTTCGCCGGTGGAAAGGGCTGGCAGGAGCCGCCCGGCCCGCAGGGGATCCAGCCCCTGGATGCGCAGGGTTTCCCGGCGCCCCTCAAGCCGCGCTTCCACTTCCACCAGCGGGCTCGCGAGCTTGACGCCCGGGGTGCGGGCCACCATCGGAAAGAGCTCCTCGTCGAAGCCTTCGCTCCCCCCTTGCACCACCAGGTCCGCCTCGCCGAAGAGGGCCCGGGTGGCGGCGTGGACTTCCGCGGCGGCGGTGCCGTGGATCAGGTGGATCGCCATTCCCAGGGCGACGCCCAGAGCGATGGCCACGACGGACAGGGCGGTGCGGCCCGGCGCCTGGAACAGGGGCCCGAGCACGGCGGCCCGGGCGATGAGGCGGGCGGTTCCCATTCAGCGGGTTTGGGGCGCGAGCCCCTCGGGTCCCAACACGTAGACGCGCTGGGCCGTGGCCGCGGCCCGCTCGGAATGGGTGACCAGGATGGCAGCGGCGCCGTCCTGCTGAAGTTGCTCCTTCATCACGCCTAGCACCTGGGCAGCGGTGCGCGGGTCCAGGTTGCCCGTGGGCTCGTCCGCCAGCACCAGGGCCGGCCGGTGGACCAGGGCCCGGGCGATGGCCACCCGCTGGGCCTCGCCGCCGGAGAGCTCCCGGGGATAGCGCCGGGCCTTGCCTGCGAGCCCCACCCGCTCGAGCAAGCGCTGCACCCGGTCCGGATCGTCCAGGGCATTCAAGGCGAGGGGCAAGGCCACGTTCTGAGCCACCGTCAGGTGGGGCAGCAGGTGGAAGGCCTGGAACACGAAGCCCATGCGGCGGCGGCGCAGGCGGGTGCGCTCGTCGTCGTCGAGCCGGGTGAGGTCCACCCCCTCCAGCACCACGCGTCCCGCATCCGGTGTGTCCAGGCCGGCGATCAGGTTGAGCAGCGTGGATTTGCCCACGCCGGATTCCCCCATGATGGCCACATATTCTCCGGGAGCGAGATCGAAGGCGACGCCCCGCAGCACCGGCGCGCCGGGATGATAGGCCTTGGTGAGATCGCGGACCTGGAGCATGAACCAGTAGAAGGGCGGGCGCGGCGGCGAGTTCACCGCGGCAGAGCGCCTTTCCCTCGCTGCGCGATATGATACGCTGGAGCCCGTTGCGAAAGCCGCGGCGCCGCTCCCGTGTCGCTCCGGTGTCCTCTCCACCGCCGCGACGGCCGCGGATTGTTCTCCGCCCAACCTCCACATGCAAGGCCCTTCGATGAAAAAGCTCAAGCTCGCCCTCCTCGGACTCGCCGTGCTGGCGGTCGTCGCCATCGCGGGACTCGTCCTCTTCGCCGCCACCTTCGACGCCAACCGCTACAAGCCCCAGCTCGCGGCCCTGGTCAAGGAAAAGACCGGCCGCACGCTGACGCTGGAGGGCGACCTGCGCCTCACCCTCTTTCCCAGGCTCGGCGCGAGCCTCGGCCGTGCGAGCCTGTCCGAGCGGGGCGGGGAGGAGGAATTCGCCGCCATCGAGAGCGCGAGGGCTTCAGTGGCCCTGTGGCCCCTGCTGCGCCGGGAAGTGGTGGTGGACGAGGTGGCCCTCACGGGCTTGCGGGCGCGGCTGGTGAAGTTCAAGGACGGCTCCACCAACTACCAGGACCTGCTGGCGGTGCCGGTGCCCCCGGCGGGAAAGGCCCAGGCGCCGCAAGAGGAGGGGGCGCCGCCCGTGATGATCGACATCGATCAGGTGACGGTGAGCGACGCGACCCTGCACTACCGGGACGAGACCCAGGGACGGGAGCTCACGCTGCGCAACCTGAACCTCAAGACCGGGCGCATCGCCAACGACGTGCCGAGCACCGTGGGCCTCACCTTCACCGCGGTGGGCAAGCAGCCGGAGCTGAACCTGGACACCCGCTTCCAGGGCCGTCTCACTTTCAATGTGCAGGCGCAGCGCGTGGCCATGAACGACGCGAGCCTCCACGTGACTGGGAACGCCGCGGAGCTCAAGAAGCTTGAGCTCGCCGCCAACGGGGACTTGACCGCCAACGCCAAGACCGGGGAGTTCGCGGCCGAGAAACTGAAGCTCACCCTCACGGGCGAGCATGGGGGCGAAGCCCTGGACCTGGCGGTGGACGCCCCCAAGCTGATCCTGGCGGGCGAACGCTACACGGGCGGGAAGGCCACCGTGAGCTTCAAGCGCACGGGGGGCCGGGACGCCTGGGTCGCGAACCTGGCTGTCGCCGGCGTGCAGGGCAACGCCCAGGCGTTCCAGGCGGGGCCCCTGCAGCTCACCCTGGACGGCCGCCAGGGGGAGCGGACGTTCAAGGTGACCGTGAACGCCCCCTTGACGGGGAACCTGGAGACCCGGGAGTTCCGGTTGAAGCCCCTCAAGCTGAGCGGCACCGCCATGGGGCCGGATTTGCCCGGAGGCAAGGCCTCCGCCGATCTGACGGGAGAGGCGGCGTTCAACACGGCCAAGGAAACGGCCAGCACCCGGCTCCAGGGCACGCTGCTGGAGAGCCCCCTTACCGCCACGGTGGACGTGAACGGGTTCGCCAAACCGAAGGTTTCTTTCGCCCTGGCGGTAGAAACCCTGGATCTCGACCGGCTCACCGGCGGCGCCCCGCCTCAAGCGGGGAAGGGAAGCGGCCAAGGGTCGGCATCCCAGAAGGACGCCGCCGCTCGGAAGGGCGCCCCCCTGGGCTTCGCCTTCCTCGAGGGCCTGGACCTGAACGGGGTGGTGAAAATCGGCAAGCTCAAGGCGGCGAACCTGACTGCCACCGACGTGCACCTCGTCGTGAAGGCCGCCGGCGGGCGGTTGAACGCCACGCCATCCGCCACCTTGTACCAGGGCAAGCTCTCGGGGGCGCTGGCCATCGCCGCCACCCAGCCCCCTTCCATCGCCATCCAGCAGCAGTTGACCGGCGTCCAGGTGGGCCCCCTGCTTCGGGACTTGAACGGCACGGATCGCCTGGAAGGGCGCGGCACCGTGACCTTGGACTTGAGCGGCCAGGGGGCGAGCGTCGAGGCCCTCAAGAAAGCCCTGCGGGGCACCGTGGCCTTCCAGCTCAAGGATGGCGCCATCAAGGGGGTGAACATCGCCGAGACCTTGCGGGAGGCCAAGGCGGCCCTCGCCACCCTGCGGGGCAAGCAGGTGGAAGCCGCGAGCGGCGAGAAGAAGACCGACTTCTCCGAGCTCTCGGGCACTTTTCTCCTCAAGGACGGCGTCGCCCGCAACAACGACCTCACGGGCAAGTCGCCCCTGCTGCGGCTCGCCGGTGCGGGGAGCGTGGATATCGTCAACGACACCCTGGATTACCTGCTCAAGGCCACCGTGGTGGCCACCTCCAAGGGACAAGGGGGCGCGGAACTGGCCCAGCTCAAAGGCATCACGGTGCCGGTGCGGGTGACGGGTCCCCTGGCCCAGCCCCGCTACGAGTTCGACTTCGGCGCCATCGCGGGCGACGTGGCCAAGCGTACCCTGGAGCGGGAGATCCAGCGCCGGCTGGGCGGCCCTAAGGAAGGGGGCGAAGCGGGCCAGGAGGCGCCGCCGCCCAACCCCCTGGACGCGCTGAAGGAGCTGTTCAAGAAGTGATTCCGGTCGCCGGGACCTTCGCCGAACGGCTCATCGCCTGGCAGCGGCGGGCGGGACGGCATGACCTGCCCTGGCAGAAGCGCCGCGACCCCTATGCCATCTGGATCGCAGAGGTGATGCTGCAGCAGACCCAGGTGGCCACCGTCGTTCCCTACTACCTGCGCTTCCTGGAGCGCTTCCCCTCCGTGGCGGCGCTGGCCGCGGCGGAGCTGGAGGAGGTGCTCGAGCTGTGGAGCGGGCTCGGCTATTACTCCCGGGCGCGCCACCTCCACCGGGCGGCCCGGGAGATTATGGGGAAGTGGGGCGGCGCTTTCCCCACCTGCAGCGAAGACATCGCCAGGCTGCCGGGGGTGGGGCGCTCCACCGCCGCGGCCGTCGCGGTTTTCGCCTTCGGCGAGCGGGCCGCGATCCTGGACGGCAACGTGAAGCGGGTGCTCGCTCGCCACCTGGGCATCGAAGGCCACCCGGGCGCGCCGGCCGTGGAGCGGCGCCTGTGGCGGGAAGCCCACGCGCTTCTTCCCGGGCAAGACATCGAGGCGTACACCCAGGGCCTCATGGACCTGGGGGCCACCGTGTGCACCCGCGCGCGGCCCCGCTGCGCCGCCTGCCCGGTGGCCGGCGACTGCGTGGCTCGGCGCACGGGGCAGGTGGATCGGCTGCCCGCGCCGCGCCCGCGTCGGCCCTTGCCCCAGCGGGAGGTCCAGTGGCTGGTGGTGGTCCGCGCGGGCGAAGTGCTGCTGGAAAAGCGCGCGCCCGTGGGCCTGTGGGGCGGCCTGTGGTCGTTTCCCGAGATCGGCCTGGAAGAGGACCCCGCCGCCTGGTGCGCCCGGGTGCTGGAAGCGCGGCCCCAGGCGCTCGCGGCGCTGGAGCCCCTCACCCACGTCTTCACCCATTTCGCCCTGCGCATCCATCCGCGGCTCTTGCGGGTGGGGCGCGTGCCGGAGCGGGCGGCGCAACCGGGGTGGCTGTGGCTTCCCGTCCTCGAAGCGGCCCAGGGGGCGGTGCCCACGCCGGTGCGGAGAGTGCTGGCGTCGATCCCTTCGATTTGATCGGGATCAATAGCGGGGGCCGTCCGCCCCCGTATAGTTTGCGTAGGGTGCGTTTTGGCGCACCATTCGTCGGCGCTGTTCGGTGCGTTGCGCTTCGCTTCACGCATCCCACAAAGCTGAAAAGAGATAGCCCTCTCCCCCAATCGAACGTCATGAACAAGCCTGTACAGCCAGACCCCTGGCACGCCCTGGACGCGGGCGCGGTGATGGAGCGGCTCGGGACCCGGCGCGCGGGTCTGAGCGCCGAGGAAGCCGCCGAGCGCCTGGGGCGCTTCGGTCCCAATCGCCTGGCGCCGCCCAAGCGCCGCAGCCCCCTGGTCCGGTTCCTGCTCCAGTTCCACAACGTCCTCATCTACGTGCTGCTCGCGGCCGTCGTCGTCACCGCGGCCCTGGGTCACTGGGTGGACAGCGCGGTGATCCTCGGGGTGGTGCTGGTCAACGCCCTGATCGGCTTCTTCCAGGAGGGAAAGGCGGAGAAGGCGCTGGAGGCGATCCGCGGGATGCTCTCCCCCAAGGCCACGGTGCGCCGCGCTGGGCGCCGGATGGAGATCCCGGCCGAAGAGCTGGTGCCCGGGGACGTGGTGCTGCTCGCTTCCGGCGACAAGGTTCCCGCGGACCTGCGCCTGATCGAGGCGAATAGCCTGCGCATCGAGGAAGCGGCGCTTACCGGGGAGTCGGAGCCGGTGGAGAAGGCCCTCGTCCCCGTGGACCCCGGGACGCCCATCGGTGACCGGGTCTGCATGGCCTATTCCGGCACCCTGGTCACCTACGGCCAGGGGGCCGGGGTGGTGGTGGCGACGGGAGCGGCCACCGAGCTCGGGCGCATCGGCGCCATGCTGGAGCAGGTGGAGCAGGTGGAAACGCCGCTCCTGCGCAAGATGGCCGCCTTCGCCCGGCAACTGACGGCGGCCATCCTCGCCGCCGCGGCCCTGGTGTTCGCGTTCGGCATCCTGGTGCGGGACTACGCCGCCGCCGACATGTTCACCGCCGCAGTCGCCTTGGCGGTGGCGGCGATCCCGGAAGGGTTGCCCGCGATCCTCACCATCACGCTCGCCATCGGCGTGCAGCGCATGGCCCGGCGCAACGCCATCATCCGCCGGCTGCCGGCGGTGGAGACCCTAGGGTCGGTGACGGTCATCTGCTCCGACAAAACCGGGACGCTGACGCGCAACGAAATGACCGTGCGGCGCGTGGTGACGGCGGACGGGACGTTCGAGGTGGAAGGCGCCGGCTACGCGCCCCGGGGCGGCTTCCTGGTGGAGGGGCGGGAAGCGGCGGTGGACGACTACCCGGAGCTCCTGGAGATCGCCCGGGCGGCGCTCCTGTGCAACGACGCGACGCTGCGGGAAGAGGCGGGGGAATGGCGGCTGGAGGGCGATCCCACCGAGGGGGCGCTGGTGTCCCTCGCCCTCAAGGCCGGCCTCCGTCCCCGGGTGGAAGCGGAGGAGCGCCCGCGCATCGACGCCATCCCCTTCGAGTCCGAGCACCGGTTCATGGCCACCCTGCACCACGACCACGCGGGGCATGCCTTTGTTTACCTGAAGGGTGCGCCGGAACGGGTGCTGGAGCTGTGCAGTGCCCAGCGCAGCCGCGGGGAGGACCGCCCGCTGGATCTTCCCTATTGGCACCGCCGCATCGAGGAGACGGCCGCCGCCGGGCAGCGGGTGCTGGCGGCGGCCTTTCGCGCCGTCGAGCCCGGAAAGGGGGAGCTGCTCTTTGCCGACGTGGAACAGGGCGGGTTCACCCTGCTTGCCCTCTTCGGCCTGATGGATCCTCCCCGGGAGGAGGCGGTCCGGGCGGTGGAGCGCTGCCGCGGCGCCGGCATCCGAGTGAAGATGATTACCGGCGACCACGCGGTGACCGCCCGGGCCATCGGCGCCCAGCTCGGCATCGGCGACGGCGTGCGGGCGCTCACTGGCGTCGACCTGGAGACCATGGACCAGGCCGCCCTGCGACGGGCGGTGCAGGAGGCGGACGTGTTCGCCCGGGCGAGCCCGGAGCACAAGCTGCGGCTGGTGCAGGCCTTGCAGGCGAACGGCGAGGTGGTGGCCATGACCGGCGACGGGGTGAACGACGCGCCGGCCCTCAAGCGCGCCGACGTGGGCGTCGCCATGGGGCGCAAGGGAACCGAGGCGGCCAAGGAGGCGGCCGCCATGGTGCTGGCCGACGACAACTTCGCCTCCATCGCCCACGCGGTGGAGGAAGGGCGCACCGTGTACGACAACCTGCGCAAGGCCATCACCTTTCTGCTGCCCATCAACGGCGGCGAATCCTTGAGCCTGGTGGCGGCGATCCTCGCGGGGGCGACCCTGCCCGTCACGCCGGTGCAGATCCTGTGGGTCAACATGGTGAGTTCGGTGGGGCTCGCCCTGGCCTTGGCCTTCGAGCCCACCGAGCCCGACGTGATGCGCCGCCCGCCCCGGCCGGTGGGGGAGCCCATCCTGTCCGGCTTCCTGCTGTGGCGCATCGCCCTGGTTTCGACGCTCTTTCTCGCCGGCATCTTCGGCATGTTCCAATGGGCGCTCGCCCGCGGCGCCGGCGTGGAGGAGGCGCGCACGGTGGCGGTCAATACCCTAGTGGCGATGGAGGTGTTCTATCTTTTCAGCGTGCGCTACCTGCGCACCCCTTCCTTCACCTTCGAGGGCGTCAAGGGCACGGGGCCGGTCTTGATCGCGGTGTTCACCGTGTTCGGCCTGCAGCTTCTCTTCACCTACGCGCCCTTCATGGAGCTGTTCTTCGGCAGCCGGCCCCTCGCCATCGGCCAGGGCATCGAGGTGGTGGCGGTGGGGGTGGCGCTCCTCGTCATCCTGGAGGTGGAGAAGTTTCTGCGGCGGCGGATCGGAGCGATGGCTTCGCGCCCGCCGGCTTGACTCGCAGGCGAACCTCGGTTCGCGATGCCCGCATTGCTCATCGTGAAGCTTGCCCGATCGGACGGCCCATGCCTGCGTTCGACGACCGCCTGATCGCCCTCTACCCGTTTCTCGCGCGGCTCGCCCCGCCGCTGCGCAGCCGCATCGAGCGGGAGGCCCAGGCGGCCGCGTTGCCCTCCGGGGCCATCGTCTTCGACGAGCGGCAGCCCTGCCGGGGATTTCCCTTCGTCCTGGGCGGCGCGGTGCGGGTGTCCAAGCTTTCCCCCGGCGGGCGCGAATTGCCCCTCTACCGCGTGCGGCCCGGCGAGAGCTGCATCATCACCTCCAGTTGCCTTCTGGGGGAGGCCCGCTACAACGCCCGCGGCACGGCGGAGGGAGAGACGGAGCTGGTGCTGTTGCCTGCGCCGGTTTTCACCGAGCTGCTCGCCACGCCCGAGTTTCGCACCTTCGTCTTCCGGTTGTTTTCCGAGCGCCTAGCCGACCTCATGCAGTTGGTGGAGGAAGTGGCCTTCCGCAAGCTGGACCAGCGCCTCGCCGCTCTGCTGCTCAAGCGGGGCCGCACCGTCCGGGCCACCCGCCAGCAGTTGGCCGACGAATTAGGGAGCGTGCGGGAGATGGTGAGCCGGCTCCTCGGGAGCTTCGCCGACCAGGGCCTGGTCGCTCTGGGCCGGGAGCAGATCTTGGTCCTCGACCCGGAAGGCTTGAGGCGCATCGCCGAAGGTCTGTGACCTAAGTCACAGACGGGGGCCGGGCCGAGGGCGTTGAATAGGGTCGGTACAAGCAGACAGGAGGTAACCATGAAGACGAATGTGGGAAGCATCGACCGGGTGCTGCGGGCCGGGGTCGGCATCGCCCTGATCGGCTTGACCCTGACCGGAACCATCGGCGCCTGGGGCTGGATCGGGATCGTGCCCCTGGCGACGGCGCTGGTGGGCTTCTGTCCCGCCTATTCCCTGCTGGGGCTCAACACCTGCTCCGCGAAAAAGTGAGGCCCGCCTGAGCGCCCGGGCAGCGGGAGGTTTCGCGGGCACGCCGGCCCCGCTATCATGAGCCCATGGAGCTGGGCATCGTCGGGCTGGGCAGGATGGGCGCCAACATGGCGCGGCGACTGCGGCGGGCCGGGATCGGGCTCGCGGCGTGGAACCGCAACCCTGCCGTCGCCCATGCCCTCGCTGCGGAGACGGGATTGGCCGCCGCCGATTCCCTGGAGCGGCTCACCGCGCTTCTCCCCCCGCCCCGGGTGGTCTGGCTCATGCTGCCGGCGGGGGAGGTCACCGGGCAGCATATCGAAGCCATCGCGCCCCTCCTCGCGCCAGGGGACGTGCTCGTCGACGGGGCCAATTCCCATTACAAAGATTCCATGCGCCGCGCCGCCTCCCTGGCGCAGCGGGGCATCGACTTCGTGGATGCCGGGGTATCCGGCGGCGTGGGGGGGCTCGAGCACGGCTACGCCCTCATGCTGGGGGGCTCGGCGCGGGCGGTGGCGCGCCTGGAGCCGATCCTGAAGGCCCTCGCCCCGGCACACGACCGGGGCTGGCTGCACTGCGGCCCGGCCGGCGCGGGCCATTTCGTCAAGATGGTCCACAACGGCATCGAGTACGCAATGATGCAAGCCTATGCTGAGGGCTTCGCGCTTCTCGAGGCGCAACCGGACTTCCAGCTCGATCTCGCCGCCATCGCCGAGACCTGGCGGCACGGCACCGTGATCCGGAGCTGGCTGCTCGACTTGACCGCCGAGGCGCTGGCGGAGAACCCCGCGCTTACGGGGGTCGAGCCCTGGGTGGCGGACTCGGGGGAGGGGCGCTGGGCCGTGGAGGAGGCCGTCGCGCGCGGGGTACCGGTGCCGGCGATTTCCGCCGCCCTCATGATGCGCTTCGCGAGCCAGGGCAAACACGATTACGCCTGGCGGCTGCTGGCCGTGATGCGCCGCCAGTTCGGCGGGCATCCCGTTCGGACCCGCGAGACGGAATGACCCAGGTCCCGCGGGAGCCCTGCTCCTTCGTCATCTTCGGGGCCACCGGGCACCTCGCGACCACCAAGCTCCTGCCCGCCCTGTGCCAGCTCGAGGCCGAGGGGCGCCTGCACGAAGGCCTGCGCGTCATTGCCTTCGCGCGCCGGGCGTGGCGCCGCGCAGACTGGCTGGAACATCTGCACCCGGCGCTCAGCCAGCGGCTCGGGAGCGAATGCGGCCCGGAGGTCTTCGATCGCTTCGCCGCCCGGTTCGACTACGTGGCCGGCGACCTCAACGATCCCCAAGCTTACCCGCGCCTCGTGGAAGTCCTGGGCAAGCCCCACTTGGGGGCGTGCGAAAACGTCATCTTCTACCTCGCCATCCGGCCCCAGGATTTCGCCACCGTGATCGAGAACCTGAACCGCGCCGGCATCAACCGTTCCCACGGCAGGCACCGCATCGTGGTGGAGAAACCCTTCGGCGAGGATCTGGACAGCGCCCGCCGGTTGAACGCGCTGCTACACCGCCACTTCGACGAGGGGCAGATCTACCGCATCGACCATTACCTGGGCAAGGAGACGGTGCAGAACCTGTTCGTTTTGCGCTTCGCCAACATGCTCGTCGAGCCGGTGTGGAACCGCAACCACGTGGATCACGTGCAGATCACCGTGGCGGAGACGGGGGGCGTCGGGGGCCGCGCCGGCTACTACGAGCACGCCGGAGCCCTGCGCGACATGGTGCAGAACCATCTGATGCAGTTGGCCGCGGTGGTGGCGATGGAGCCCCCCGCCTCCTTCGATCCCGACGCGATCCGGGACGAAAAGGTCAAGGTGCTGCGCGCCATCCGCCCGATACCGGAGGGAGCCGCCAGCGCCTTCGCCGTGCGCGGGCAGTACGCCCGCGGGACGGTGGCGGGGGAGACCGTGCCCGGCTACCGGGAAGAGCCGGGGGTGGACGGGGCGTCCGACACCGAGACCTACGCGGCGCTCAAGCTCTACATCGACAACTGGCGCTGGCGCGACGTCCCCTTCTACCTCCGCACCGGCAAGCGGCTGGCGAGCGCCTTCTCCTCCATCGCCGTCCGCTTCAAGCACCCGCCCCAGCGCCTGTTCGACGCCGGCGGGACGGCGCCGGAGCCCGATTGGATTCTCCTCTCGCTCCAGCCCGCGGAGTGCGTGCACCTGGAGCTCCAGGCCAAAGAGCCCGGCACGGAAATGCGCACCCGGGTTTTGCGCTTGAACGCTTCCTACCGCCAGGCCCGGGCATCATCGATGGAGGCCTACAAGACCCTGCTGCTGGACGTGATCGAAGGCGACCAGAGCCTCTTTCTGCGCTTCGACGAGGTGGAATGGTCGTGGCGGGTGGTGGATCCCATCCTGCGCCATTGGGTCCGGGACCGGAACCCCGTCAGCCCCTATCCGGCGGGCACCTGGGGGCCGGAGGAAGCCGATCGCCTGTTCGACCGGGAAGACCACTGCTGGCGCAATCTCATTGATTGAGCCTTGTGACGATCCAGACCCTGCGCTGGCACGTGTACCCCGACGCCGCGGACCTGGTGCGGCACGGCGCCCGGGCGATCGCGCGCGCGAGCCGCGAGGCGATCGCGGCGCGTAGCGCGTTCCATCTGGTCCTCGCCGGGGGCGAGACGCCGCTCCCGGTCTACGAACGGTTGCGCTTCGCCGAGACCGATTGGAGCGCCTGGCACGTGTACTTCGGGGACGAGCGCTGCCGGCCGCGGGGCGACCCCGCCCGCAACGACACGCGCATTGCCGAGCGCTGGCTCGATCACGTGCCCATTCCCCCCGCCCAGATTCACCCCATCCCCGCGGAGCTGGGGCCGGAAGCCGCCGCCTCGGCCTACGCCCGAACGCTCGCGTCGGTGGGCGAATTCGACCTGGTGTTGCTGGGCTTGGGCGAAGACGGGCATACCGCCAGCCTCTTTCCCGGCCTCGCCCCGGAGATAGACCGGGAGACGGACGTCCTCCCCGTGCGCGATGCACCCAAGCCCTCGCCCGAGCGGGTCAGCCTGAGCGCGTCGCGCCTCAGCCGGGCGCGCCAGGTGCTCTTTTTCGTGCAAGGCGAGCCCAAGCGCGCCGCGGTGGCCGCGTGGCGTCGCGGCGAGGACATCCCGGCGCGGCGCATCGCCCCCGCCCGAGGCGTGGACGTTTTGCTCGACGTGCAAGCGGTGGGATGGGAAGATGCGCCTTCGCGGTAGGGTGCGTTGAGCAAGAGCGAAACGCACCGTGAAGCCAGAACCGCTCCTTATCATGCGCTGGAGCGCACCCTGCGGCTATCGGACCGAGTCTAGGATTTCGATGTAGCGCTCCACTGGCGTGCCCAGGAGTACCTGGGCCGCCGACCAGGCGATCAGGGCGCGGGCCCGGGCCTCCGTGCCACGGGCTTCGGCCTCCCGCAGGTCCCGCTGTTGCCGCAGAAACTCTTCCATGGGCGCCATGCCCACCCGCAGCAGCTCGGCCTGGACCCGCACCACCTCCTCCCGGGCGGCGATCTCCTGCTTAAGCGCCTCGGCGTCGGCGCGGGCGGTGTCGTAGGCCGAACGCAGGGCGGCCCATTGGCGCGCCACGTCCCGGCGAGCCGCTTCCCGCTCCTCCCGCGCGGCGCGGGCCTGGGCCCGGGCGGCGTCGGCGCGGGCCCAGGCGGCGGGGTCGATGGGCAGGCTCACCCGCGCCGACAGGGTCCAGGTGTCCGGCGGCAACGCTCCGCTGTCGAACTGGAAATAATCCGCCCCCAGGGAGAAGGCGGGCCAGAGCTGCCGCCGCGCTTCCTCGGCCCGGGCGGCTTGGGCTTCCGCCCGCGCTTGCGCGAGCTCCAGGGGCAGGGCGCTATCGATCCCACCTTCCGGCCAGGCCGGCGCGGCGGAGAGGGTCTCGGAGGGCAACTGGCGCTGGCCGCTCGCTTCCTCTAGTGCCGTGAGTGCCTCCTCGATCGCCGCCTGCAGACGGGTCTGCTCCGAGTGCAGCCGGGCCTGTTCGCTTTCGGCCAGGCGCAGGTCCACCAGGGCCGCCTGCCCGATCTCCACTTCCCGCTGGATGCGCTCGATGGTTTGTCGGACCCGCTCCTGCTGCACCTTCAACACCTGCACCTGGTGCAGCAAGGCCTGCAGGCGCACGTAGGCGCTGGCGGTGTCATGGAGCTTCAGAAGCGCCGTCTGCCGCTCGGTGAGCCGCGCCGCTTCCAGATCGCCCTGCGCGGCGCGCCGGGCGGCGGCGATGGCCCCCGCCAGGTCCACGGGCAACTGATAGGCCACCCCGTAGCGGGAGACGTCCCGGGAGAAGGGCATGGCGGCCAGGGCGGCGGGAGAGAGCACGCCGACGAAGCGCTCCCCCTCGTAGCGGGCGGCCTCGGCGACCAGGCTCGCGGCGCCCAGGGTGCGGCGCCGAGCAGCATCGAGTTGGCGGTCGGCCGCCTCCTTCGCGGCGGCCCGGGCCGCCACGGCCGGGTGCGCAAGGCTCGAGCGCAGGAGGTCCCCTAGCTCCCCGGCGCCGGCGCTCGCCCACGCAGCGAGCCCGCCGATCAACAGGGCGAGTCGTCGACTCTGCAAGCGCCAACGCTTCATGCCGCTTCCATAGCGAGCTGCTCCAGTTGCCGGTGCCCCAGCAGCCCAGGCTGCTGCCAGCGCAGCGCGCCGTCCTTGAACAGGGCGAAGTTGGGGATGCTGCGCACGCCGAAACGGCTCGCCAGCACGGGGTGCTCTTCGGTGTTCACCTTGAGCACGACGGCCTTGCCCGCCAGGTTGGCGGCGGCCTTGGCGACTTCCGGGCCGGCCATGCGGCAGGGGGCGCACCAGGGCGCCCAGAAGTCCACCAGCACCGGTACCCTGGCCTCCCGGGTGATCTCGGCGAAGAGCGCTTCGTCCGCCTCGACCGGCTCGGCTAGGGGCGGAAGCTCGCGCTTGCAGGCGCCACAGCGGCCAGTGTCCGCCAGATGGGCTGCCGGCACCCGGTTCTTCGCGCCGCAATGGGAACAGACCCGGATCATGGCCGCCCCTCCTTGCCCCCGGCAGGCGATCCTTCGCCCGCGCTTGAAGGCGGCCAATCGACGAGAAACGCGCCCCGCAGATCCCCCGCTCGGAAGCCGGTCGCCTGGTCTTCCGGATAGTGCCGTTTCAGGGCTGCCTGTACCGACGCCGGGATCTCGGTGCCGTGGCAGGCGAGGCAGGGCGGCTGGGCAATGATGGCCCTCATGTAGCGCGCGCCGCCGTCGGGCCGCGCTTCGAAGCGCTCCAGGGTTTCCGGCCCGGCGCCGCCGGCAAGCGCCCCCTGAAAACCCTCGAGGACGGCCCGGGCGTCCGCGTCGGGGGCGTTGGCCGGATTGCGGATGCGCAGCGCCGTGCGTCCCACCCGTGCGCCGCTTTGGGCCGAGAGCCCCGCGGCGATCGCCGGCGCTTCTTCCTTGCACACGCCAATAGCGTTCACTGGACCGCCCTGCTCGAGGGCACTGGTGAGCTTTTGCTTGAGCGCTTGCTGGAACGAGTCGGCGAGCGCACGGGAACGCTCCAGACGGGGGTCTGGGGATCCGGCCGCCAGCGCTGGCACGGTGACCAGCGCGAAGAGTGTCGCGGCCAACAGCAAGGATGAGTTCATCATGGGGTCGCTCCTTTTCAGCTTTCTTTAAGCCGTGTGATGCCCAGCGCCCGGAGCACGTATTTCTCGTAGATCGGCTCGGTGGCGCCGGTCTTCATCTTGCGCAGGAAGTACTTCTCGAAGGCCACCTTGGCGAGATGCACCCATTTGCCCTGCTTGGCCCAGGTGACGTTGCGGGGCGGGATCTGGGGCAGCGCCACGAAGGCCACCCCGTCGTCCCCCAGGTCGGCCAGGCAGATGGCGTTCCAGGTGGCTTTGGCGGAAGGGGGGCGGCCCTCCAGCTCGGCTTTGATGTTCTCCACGATGGCCGTGACCATGGACTCGATCATGTAGCCGGTCTTGGGCGCGCCGGTGGGCACCGGGGTGGCTTCCACCGGCGGAATCGCCACGCACACGCCGGCGGAGAAGACGTTGCGGTATTTCGGATTGCGCTGGTGCTCGTCCACCAGCACGAAGCCGCGGGGATTGACGAGGCCCTCCACCGCGGCCACCGGGTCCACGCCCTTGAAGGCGGGAATGAACATGGTGTAGCGGGAGGCAAGCTCGTGCTCCTTGACCGCCTCGCCCCGCTCGTTGTGCTCGGTCACCTTTACACCCTCTGCCGTGGCCTCGAGCACCTTGGAGTTGGTGATCCACTTGATGTGCCGCTGGCGCAGCTCCGACTCCAGCAGGCCCTTGGAATCGCCCACCCCGCCCAGGCCCATGTGGCCGATGTAGGGCTCGCTGGTGACGAAGGTCATGGGCACCCGGTCACGGAGCTTTCGCTTGCGCAGATCTGCGTCCAGGATCATGGCGAACTCGTAGGCCGGACCGAAGCAGCTCGCCCCCTGGACCGCGCCGATGACCACCGGGCCGGGATTTTCCAGGAACTTGCGGTAAGCGCCGTGGGCGTGCTCGGCGTGGGGCGTGGTGCACACGCTGACGGTGTGACCTTCGGGGCCTAGCCCGGGGATCTCGTCGAAGGCGAGCTTCGGCCCCGTGGCGATCACCAGGTAGTCGTAGGAGAGGGTCTCGCCGTTGGCCAGGGTCAGGCGGCTCGCCTGCGCCTCAATCTTCGCTACCGCCTGGGCGAGGAAGCGGATGCCTTTCTTTTCCACGTGGGGGCGGATCGGCACCAGGATCTGCTCCGGCTCGCGCCAGCCGACCGCGACCCAAGGGTTGCTGGGGGTGAACTGGAAATGCTCGGAGGCGTTGACCAGGGTCACCTGGTGGGATTTTCCGAGGGCTTTCCTGAGATCGTAGGCGGCCGGCATCCCGCCGAGGCCGGCGCCCATTACGACGAGATGAGCCATGGCGCTCCTCCTCTAAGAGTCGTCTTGTCAAACATGACGAAGCTCATTATATTAGAAACATCTAATTTAGCAAACTCGAAAATACTGCCATGGGCATCATGCCCGCGGCGGGAAAGGACGACGCGCCATGCTATTGAGGCAGTTTTTCGACGCAAACTCCAGCACTTATACGTATTTGATCGCTTCGGGCAAGGGGCGCGAAGCCCTGATCATCGACCCGGTGAAAGAGCAGGTTCCCCAGTATCTCACCGCCATCGAGCAGCTCGAGTTGCGACTCGTCCGGGCGATCGACACCCATACCCACGCCGACCATGTCACGGGTCTCGGCGATCTGCGCGACGCGACCGGCTGCGTCACGATGATGGGCGAGTTCACCAAGGCCGAATGCGTCTCGCAAAGCGTCCGCGAAGGGGAGGTGATCGACGTGGACGGGATCAAGCTGGGCGCCCTCTATACCCCGGGACACACCGACGAATCGTTCAGCTTCGTCCTCCGTCCGGAGGCCCCGTACGCCGTCTTCACCGGAGACGTGCTGCTCATCCGCGGCACGGGGCGCACCGACTTCCAAAACGGCGACCCGGAGAAGTCCTGGGATTCCATCGTCAACAAACTGTTTCGGCTCCCCGACGAGACCTTGGTCTACCCAGCCCACGACTACAAGGGATGGACGGTCTCCACCATCGGCGAGGAGAAACGGTTCAACCCGCGCATCGCCGGCAAGACGCGCGAGCAGTACGTGGAAATCATGCGCAATCTGCGCCTGCCGGACCCGCGGCTCATGGATGTGGCCATTCCCGCCAACCTGGCCTGCGGCAAAGCTCGATAGCCGCCCGGCGGCGGCGCAGGGCCAAGAACCCGCGCGTTGCGCGCGGGAAAGCGGAAGGAGCACCGCGCTCAAGGGGTCGAAGCGGTGGACTCGGGACCGGAAGCCGCGGCCCGGGCCAGGCGCCAGACGAGCACGGCGCCCAAGGCGACGGCGAGCGCCGCGAGTCCCGCGCCTGCCTGCTGCTGCGTTGAGAGGCTATAAACGTTGCACAAGCGCTCCTCGGTGAACGCCCAATATAGCCCCAGCCAGAGCGTCATCTGCAGGAGATAGCCCAGGAAGAAAAGCCGTACCACGGCAGGAGCGCGCATGACCGCCTGGCGCAGCGAAGCGCCACAGGCGAGGAGCGAAGCGACCTTGAGGGCGTCGATGCCCGGTTCAAGCACCGCGCGATCGATGGCCGAAGGTAGCATCCAATAGCTCACGACGACGAGGCAGAACGAGAAGCTGCTGAGCCCTTGCATGTCGAAGCGCGCCCCGAGCCGGGCGCCGGGATCGATTCCTGCCATAAGCCCTCCTCCGGCCGCCCACAGCAAGGGCATCTGCACCAGCATGTGGAGTACCATGCTGTTCTCGATGCCCGTGCGCAAGCCCGGGGCCGACAGCGCCGCTGCGAGCAGCGCGAGGATGCCCCAGGCAAGGGTGCTAGCGCGGCGGCGCACGATCGGCCAGCGCGGCGGCGTGAAGCGCATAAGCGAGGGCCCGCTGGGGAGCTTCCATGTCTTCGATACGCAGCAGGCGTCCGTCTGCGGAAATCACATAGAGCGCGGCGTTGTGCTCGAATTCGCCGAGGGGTGCGGGAATGACGACCAGGCCGAAATGCGCGAGCAAAGCGCGGTGCTCATCCGGCCGCGCGAGCGTCGCGAAGCGCCACACCCGAGGTTCGGCGCCCATGCGCCGGGCGTAGGACTGCAGCACGTCGGGCCGGTCGTGCGCCGGATCGAAGCTTATGCTGAGGAGTCCGACGCGGTGCTCCAGGCCCTGTGCCAAGATTTGCCTCTGCAGTTGCGCCATCACCGTTCCCTGGGCCAAGCACAGGGAGGTGCAGCGGGCATAGAAAAAGTCCGCGATCCAGACCAAGGGACCTGCGGCGACGAGCACCGGCAGAGCCTGCATTTTACCCCTCTCGTCAATGACGGCGAGCGCCGGCAATAGAGGGGCGTTCTTTTCCACCTGGAGGCGGCGCAGGGATTCGCTGGTGAAAGCGCGGCCGCCTTCCGTCTGCCAGGAAATCAACGTAAGGCCGATTGCCAGGATCGCTGCGACGGCGAGCAGCGTGAGGCGCCAGGAGCCGGTCTGGGGTGTCCCGTTCATTGCTGCGACGCCTTGAGGGCTTCGCCTCCTTCGTACGGTTGAGCGCGATCCCGGGTGGCGGCGCGCACCTGCGCCACCTGTTCCGCCGTGACCGCGCTAGCAGCGTTGCCCCAGGCGCTGCGGATGTAAGTGGCCACGGCGGCGATCTCGGCATCCGACAGGGCAGCAAATGAAGGCATGGCACCCTGGTACTTCGCACCGCGAACTTCGATTTCACCGCTGATGCCGTGCAGGAGGGCGGCGATCAGTACCCGCTCCGGGCCCAGCACCCACTCGGAGCCGGCGAGGGGCGGAAACACACCTGCCACCCCTTGGCCGTTCGCCTGATGGCAAGCCGAGCAGCGGGCCATGAACAGCGCCTGGCCGTCGGGCGCGGGCGCCGCGCCTTGGTGGTCCACCTTCGGTGGCGCGAGGGCGCTTGCGCTGCGCCCATCGCCCACGTCCGACCCTTCGCCGAAAGGGGTGGTCACGATGTAGAACGCGCCCCACATCGCCATGGCCCCCAGCAGCATGGTGACGATCCAAGGCAGGGGTCTTGTCTGCTCGCTGGGATCGGCTTGCTCGCGGCGGATGGCCGCGGGGTGTTTTTCGGGTTCGGTCATGGCTTGGCGACCTCCTTGGGCTGGGGCCACGCAGGATAGGTGCGATCGAGCGCCAGCAAGTAAGCGACCAGATCGAGCGCCTCCGGCTTGGCCACGAGCGTCACCCCGGGTTCGCTGTAGTCGGGCGGAAGATGCACCACGACCTCGCCTGCCTTGGCCGGGCCTTTGCGCGCTTCGAACAGAAACGGGTAGGCCGGCATGATAGAGCCCGGAACGTAGGCCCTCGGCTGGTAGAGGTGGCCGAGATGCCAGTCGCGGCTCGGCTGCCGCGCACCGATATTCAACAAGTCAGGGCCGGTGCGCATGGTGCCGAGCAAATGCGGGCGATCATAGGCGTAGTCGCCGGCGATGGAGGGCCTGCCCCAACCACGTTGCTGATCGGCGGGGGACTGGCGTGGGTCGCGGGGCTGCTGCGAGTGGCAATAGACGCAGCCGTTGGCGATGTAGACCTGGCGGCCGCGCCACTCGGCTTGGCTATAGGGTTTAAGCCCTGCAGGCGGCCTGATCTCGCGCAGCAGCAGGTAGGGGAGGACCACCAGGATCGAGGTGGCGAGCGCGAGGATCACCATGGCGCCGACGATCAGGCGAGCTTCGTCCATTTCCCAGCGTCCGGCAAGTTTCATAGCGCGCCTCCTGCCGCGGCTTTAGCTCGAAACCCCGCAGGTCCGAGCAGGGCTGCGCCGAGACGGCGCGGCCCGAAGCGCCAACCCATGAGGAAAAAGTGCAAGGCGAACACCAGGTGCCCCAGCGTCATCAACGCGCCGCCCAAGGAGCGCGCTTCCAGGTAAGGTATGGTGAGGGTGACCGATTCCATGAACGGGCGCTGCGCATCGAGCAGCGCAAGGCCTTGCAGCCACCCGCCGACGGTGAGGGCGACGAAATAGACGGCGAATCCCGCCACCACCAGCCAGAAATGGAGCGAGATGAGCCGCGGATAGGGCCACTCCCAGTCCATGATGCGGGGCATGATGAAGTAGATGGCGCCGAACATCACCATGGAGAAGAAGCCGTACAGGCCCAGATGGGCATGAGCCACCGTGAAATGGGTGAAATGGGTGACCGTGTTGACCGAACGCAGCGATTCCAGCGAGCCCTGCAGAGAGGCCAACGTATACATCATTGCGCCCAGCACCACGAAGCGCAGGGTGGGCGAGTAGAGCAAGGCCCGGAAGTTACCCACGACCGTCATATGCTGGTTGATGGCTACGGCGATCACCGGGATCACCATCATCACGCTTTGCACGATGGATATCGTGATCAGCCACGACGGCACGGGGCCGCCAATCAGATGGTGACCACCGACCTGGCTGTAGAAAAAGGCAAGCGCCCAGAAGCCGAGCAGGGACAAGTTGTAGGAGTAGATCGGTTTACCGAGCACCTTGGGAATGAAATAGTAGGCGGCCGCCAGCCCGATGGGGGTGAACCACAGTCCTAGCACGTTGTGCCCGTACCACCAGTTCATGGCCGCTTGTTGCACACCGAAGTGCAGGCCGGGGATGTTGGCCACCAGGTAAAGGATGGGAAACCACAACAACCCGGCCGCGATGTACCACACCGAGACGTAGAGATGATGCACGCGGCGCTTAAGCAGGGTGAGCAGCAAGGGCACGCCGAGCAAGGCGCCTCCCAGGATCAGAAGCACGGCTGCGGGCAGCGGAAACTCCAGCCATTCCATGCCGTTGCTGTGCCCGGTGGCGATCGCCGCCACGCCGATCAGCACGCCCAGGTTCCAGATGGCGCCGCCGGCAAGGGCCCAGCGGGCGCCTGCCAGTTCCGTCTTCAGCAACCGGGGCAGGAGCCACAGCGAGACGCCGATGGCGGCAAACGACGCCCAGCCGTAGGCGACGGCGTTCAGGTGGATGGGCCGGATGCGCCCGAAAGTGAGCCACGCTTGATCGGCGAGCCAGTCTGGCGCGTGCAGCTTGATGGAAGCGATCAGTCCGGCGATGGAGCCCACGATCAGCCAGAGTACCGCGAAGGTGAGGGCGACACCGGCCACCAGGGCGCTGGAGCGGTCGGCGCGCAGCCGCTCTTCCAGCTCGACGGGATCGACGGGCGGACCGGCGGCGCTCTGGCTCGAGACCGCCGCTTGCAGCGCTTGGAGCCCCGTTCCGGTCGCGGCCGGCTCCTCGACCCGTCCCGGTTCGTGCTTGGCGAAAATGATTTTGGCGGCCTCCACGCCGGAGCCGAACAGGTCCTTGGACATGGACCAGATGAAAACGAAGAGGGCGAGCAGGGAAAGGAGAAATGTGGAAAGCAATAAGCCCGCGGTCAACTCCATGATGTCGTTCCCTGTTTCTCGAAGAAGGTAATACTCGTAAGGCTCGGTCCAGGATCTGCCGCGCGCCGCTCGAGCGGCGGTACCCCTTTCTTCGGGACCTGGGTATGCGCGGTCCCACGACAGCCGATCGACACCGCGCGGCCCGGTTTGCGCCGGATGTGAAAGAAGGCTCGAGTAGAGTGGGCAATGGTCATGCGAGCGTTGCCTGGGGCGGTCAAGGTGCGCCTTCGGCACATGTCCCTTGCGATCCGGGACAAGAGGTATTATATTAGTAAAAGCTAAATTAGCAAGAGGTAAAATAAGGTGAGCCAGGTTTTGGATCGGTCCAGCGCTCGTCTACCGGAGGCAGACGAGATGGCCCGGCACGCCGACGATGCAGCGGCCTTGCTCAAGAGTCTGGCCAATCCGCACCGGCTGCTGATTCTGTGCGTGCTGGGGGAGGGGGAGCAATCGGTGGGCGAGCTCAACGAGCGAATTGCGCTGTCCCAATCGGCCTTGTCCCAGCACCTCGCCGTACTGCGCGAGGAGGGGCTGATAGCCGCCAGACGCGAAGCCCAGACCATTTATTATTCGGTGCGCCCCGGCCCTGCGTTGGATATCATCCGCGTGCTGCACGGCCATTACTGCACCGTTCCACGATCCCGATCCCGAAAGAAAGGTGTTTGACCATGGAAAAGCGAGCCGCCATGACCCCGCATCCCGAGACCTTAGATGCCGCTGGCAGCAACGTGGACAAGCTGGTGTTCCGATTCGCCGGACTATTCATCCTGGTCTCGCTCGCGCTGTCCCAGGTGCACAGCATCCACTGGCTGTGGTTGACCGCTTTTGTGGGCGCCAACATGCTGCAGGCGTCATTCACCGGCTTCTGTCCCCTGGCGATGTTGCTCGCCAAGCTGGGCGTCAAGCCCGGCGCGGCCTTCTGCCCGGCGAAGCGCCCTGCCTGACCCGGAGGACCCTCGTGACGATTCCCCGCGCCGCATGGCTGCTGCTGGCGGCAGTTTCCTTCACGGCCTGCTCGGAGGCGCCTGCGCCCGCGGACAGGCCCCCGGTCGCCGCCGCGACCTCCCTGGAGACGGTCACCCTGGAGCCTGCGCGCGTCCCGCGGGAGACCGTGTTCGACGGCGTGGTGGAGGCGGTCAACCAGGCGACGGTGTCGGCCCAGACCAGCGGGCGAGTGGTGGAGCTGCCCTTCGACGTGGGCGACTACGTGGAGAAGGGGGAAGTCATCGTGCGGCTGCGGGACACCGAGCAGCGGGCGCGCCTGACCAACGCCCAGGCCGCCCTGGCGGAAGCCGAAGCGCGCCTGGCCGAGGCCCAGCGGACCTACGAGCGCATCAAGGATCTGTACGACAAGCGGTTCATCGCCAAGGCCCAGTTCGACCGGGCGGAAGCGGAGCTGCGTTCCGCCCAGGCGCGGGTGACGGCGGCCGAGGCCGCGATCAGGGAAGCCCGGGAAGGCCTGGACTACACGGTGGTGCGGGCGCCCTATAGTGGCATCGTGGTGCGCCGCGACGTCAAGCTGGGCGAGTCCGTGGCCCCCGGCCAGCCCCTTATGACCGGCCTGTCCCTGGAGCACCTGCGGGTGGTGGTAGACGTGCCGCAACAGCACATCGGTCCCCTGCGCAGGCACCGCAAGGCGCGTGCGATCCTGCCCGGGGGCAAAAGCGTGGAGGTCACCGGGCTGCGCATCCCGCCGGCGGCCGATCCCGCCACCCACACTTTCCGGGTGCTGGCGACCCTGCCGGCGGGCGAGCAGGGCGCCAACGGCAGCGTGCTCCCGGGCACCCTGGTGAAGGTGGCCTTCGTGAGCGGGGAGGAGGAGCGGCTGCTGCTGCCGCCCCAGGCCATCGTCCGCCGCAGCGAAGTGACGGCGGTGTACGTGGTCGATGCGGAGGGTCGGGTCGCCTTCCGTTACGTGCGCGTCGGCACGCCGGCCGGCGACGGGCGCGTGCCGGTGCTGGCGGGCCTCGAGCCCGGAGAGAAGGTGGCCATCGATCCCATCGCCGCCGGTATCGCCTACAAGCGCCAGCACGGGGGCGCGGCATGACGGACGGGCCCCGGCTGGGCATTTCGGGCCGCATCGCCCGGCAGTTTCTCACCACCGAGATCACCCCGCTTCTCGCCTTGACCGGCCTGCTCATGGGGCTCTTTGCGGTGCTGGTGACGCCGCGGGAGGAAGAACCCCAGATCAACGTCACTTTCGCCAACGTCTTCATCCCTTATCCCGGCGCCTCGGCCCGGGAGGTGGAATCCCTGGTGACCACGCCGGCCGAGCAGGTGGTCTCCGAGATCGAAGGCGTGGAGCACGTGTACTCGGCCTCCATGCCGGGGCTCGCGGTGCTCACCGTGCGCTTCGAGGTGGGCGAGCCGCGCACCGACGCCCTCGTGCGGCTGTACAACGCCTTTTATTCCAACCAGGACTGGCTGCCGCCGGGGGTCGGGGTCGGCCCGCCCCTCATCAAGCCCAAGGGCATCGACGACGTGCCGATTCTCGCCGCCACCCTGTGGAGCGAGGACCCGGCCATCGGCGCGAACGAGCTGCTGCGCGTCGCCCATGCCGTACAGTCCGAGCTGCAGCGGGTGCCAGGCACCCGGGACATCGACGTGATCGGCGGCCCGGACCGGGTGGTACGGGTGCGCTTCGACCCGCGGCGGCTCGCCGCCTACGGCCTGTCCCTGGACGATCTGCGCCGGGCCCTGGGCACGGCCAACGCCTCCCGGGACGCGGGCTCCCGGGTGGAGGATGGCCGGGAACTCCTGGTACAGGCCGGCACCTTCCTCAGCACACCCGAGGAAGTGGCGGACCTGGTGGTGGGCTTGCACCAGGGGGCGCCGGTGTTCCTGCGGGACGTGGCGCAAGTCGCCCTCGGACCCGACGAGCCGGAGCGCTACGTCACCTTCGGCGTGGGCCCGGCAGCCGGTTCCAAGGGGCTGCCGCCCACCGGCCACCATCCGGCGGTCACCATCGCCGTCTCCAAGAAACCGGGCGAAAACGCGGTGACCGTAGCCGAAGCCCTGATTCAGCGCTTCGAGCAGTTGAAGGGCATCTACTTTCCCGACGGCGTGCGCTCGACCATCACCCGCAACTACGGGGAGACCGCCTCCGACAAGGCGCGGACCCTGATCCAGAAGCTCGTCTTCGCCACCGTCTCGGTGGTGGTGCTGGTGCTCATCGCCCTGGGTCGGCGCGAGGCGATGGTGGTGGGCGCGGCGGTCATCGTCACCCTGGCGATCACCCTGTTCGCCTCCTGGGCCTGGGGTTTCACCCTCAACCGGGTGTCCCTGTTCGCCCTGATCTTCTCCATCGGCATCCTGGTGGACGACGCCATCGTCGTCGTGGAGAACATCCACCGCCACATGGTCCAGGGAGGAAGATCGCTCACCGAGGCGATCCCCCTCGCGGTGGACGAGGTGGGCGGGCCCACCATCCTCGCCACCTTCACCGTCATCGCCGCGTTACTCCCCATGGCCTTCGTCACCGGCCTGATGGGTCCCTACATGCGGCCCATTCCCATCAACGCCTCCACCGGCATGCTGATCTCCCTGGCGGTGGCGTTCATGTTCACCCCCTGGCTCTACCGGCGGCTGTTCCTCAAGGCGCAGGCCCACGGCCCGGCCCCCGGGGAAGAGCGCGCCGCGCGGCTGCTCCAGGCCTTCTTCGCCCGCGTCATGACCCCCTTCCTGCGCCGGCAGGCGGGCCGCCGCAATCGCTGGCTGCTGCTGGCGGCGCTGCTCGTTCTGATCGCGGGCTCCCTTTCCCTGGTGGGCCTGCAGGCGGTCATCATGAAGATGCTGCCCTTCGACAACAAGAGCGAGTTCCAGGTGCTGGTGGACATGCCGGAAGGCACCCCGGTGGAGGAGACCCAGCGGGTGTTGGACGCCCTCGCCGCCCATTTGCGCGGGGTCCCGGAAGTGACCGACTACCAGATCTACGCCGGCTCATCCGCCCCGATCAACTTCAACGGACTGGTGCGCCAGTATTACCTGCGCAAAGCGCCCCACCAGGGCGACATCCAGGTCAACCTGGTGGACCGGCGCCACCGCGACCGGGAAAGCCACGAGATCGCCGCCGCCGTGCGCGAACCCCTGCAGCAGATCGGCCGGGCGTTCGGCGCCACGGTGCGCATCGTCGAGGTGCCGCCGGGTCCGCCGGTTCTCGCCCCCCTGGTGGCGGAGATCTACGGGCTCGACTACGCGCGGCAACTGGACGTGGCGCGCCAGGTGCGGGCCGTGTTCGAAGCGACCCCCGACGTGGTGGACGTGGACGACACGCTGGAGGCGCCCCAGTCGAAGCTGGTGGTGGCGGTGGATCGGGCCCGCGCCGCCAGGCTGGGGGTCACCCAGGACAGCGTGGCCGCGGCGGTCAGCGCGGCGATCCGCGGCGAGGACATTTCCTATCTGCACAGCGAGCACGCCCGGGTGCCCGTTCCCGTGCGCCTGGAGCTGGACCCCGGCGACAAGGCCGACGGGGAAGCGCTCGGAGCATTGCGCGTGCGCTCGCAAAGCGGGGCGCTGGTCCCCTTGTCGGAGATCGCCGAGATCCGGGAAAGCGAGCGGGAGCAAACCATCCACCACAAGGACCTGCTGCCCGTGGTCTACGTCACCGGGGACGTGGCCGGCCGCACCGACAGCCCCATGTACGGGCTGCGGGCCATCGCAGCACGCCTTGCCGAAACCCCCATCGACGGGGCGCCGATCAGGCAGTTCCTGATCCGCCAGCCGGAGAATCCCTACGAATGGAGCATGAAGTGGGACGGAGAGTGGCAGGTAACCTACGAGACCTTCCGCGATATGGGGATCGCCTATTCGGTGGGGCTGATCCTCATCTACCTGCTGGTGGTGGCCCAGTTCCGCTCCTACGGGGTGCCCCTCATCATCATGGCGCCGATCCCCCTCACCCTGATCGGCATCATGCCCGGGCACGCGCTCCTGGGGCAGCAGTTCACCGCCCCGTCCATGATCGGCATGATCGCGCTCGCCGGCATCATCGTGCGCAACTCCATCCTCCTGGTGGACTTCATCCAGCAGGAAGTGGCCGCCGGCAAGCCCCTGCAGGAGGCCACCCTCTCGGCCGCCGCGGTGCGGGCACGCCCCATCGCTCTGACGGCCCTGGCCGCCATGCTCGGTGCCCTCTTCATCCTGGACGATCCGATCTTCGGCGGACTCGCCGTGTCCCTGATCTTCGGCATCTTCGTGTCGACGATCCTCACCCTCTTGGTCATCCCGGTGGTGTTCTACCACTACCACTGGCGCAAATTCCCCGATTGAGCGACAGGAGAGCGGACATGCCCGAGCAGATGTCCTTCACCATTTACCTGGAGCAGGAGCAGGACTACCGATTCCGCGTCGATTTCGGCGGGCTCGACGTACCCAGCCTGCTGGTGGACGAACCCGAGCCGTTGGGAGAAGGAAAGGGGCCGAACGCCGCCCGCCTGCTGGCTGCGGCGGTGGCCCACTGCCTGAGCGCGAGCCTGCTATTTTGCATGCGCAAGTTCAAGCAAAACCCGGGCAAGCTGCGCACCGACGTGACCGCCACCCTGGTGCGTAACGAGCGCGGGCGGCTGCGCATCGGGCGCATCGATGCGGCCATTCGCCTGGGCGACGCCGTCGAGCGCATTGCCCACTTCGACCGCTGCCTCGAGCAGTTCGAGGATTTTTGCGTGGTGACCGGCAGCGTCCGGCAGGGCATACCGGTGGGCGTGCGGGTGATGGACGGTGAGGGCAGGGAGGTCTACGCCGCCAAGGCGCGAGCGCAGACCCACGATGCGATCGGGGGTCTTTGATATAGGTCAAAACGGCGACTGGGCCGCCGGGAGACAATGGTGCCATCACCCTTCGAGGAAAAACGATGGGACACGGCAGAACGGCGAAGGAAAAAGCGCCGGGCGATGCCGCGAAAGCGGGCCTTGAGATCGGGTCGAGCGGAGGCCATCCGTCTACGCCCGCCCCGCCGCCGCGCCGCGACCTGGAGCGGGATTCCTACGCCGCCACCGCCCTGGGCGAGGTGATCGACCGGTCGCTCCATGCCACCCTGGCGCGTTTCACGGCGGGCATTTCCCCGGCTGCCCTGGCCGGCGCCTACCTGGACTGGGCCGCCCACCTGGCCACGAGCCCGGGCAAGCAGTTGAACCTCCTCGACAAGGCCTTCCGCAAGGCCGTGCGGCTCGCCAATTACGCCGGCCGCTGCATGCTGCAGGGAGGCAGCGCCGAGCCCTGCATCGAGCCCCTGCCCCAGGACCGGCGCTTCCTCGGGGAAGCCTGGCAGCGCTGGCCCTACAACCTCATCTATCAGGGCTTTCTCCTCGGCCAGCAGTGGTGGCACAACGCCACCACGGGCGTGCGCGGGGTGACCCGGCAGCACGAGCGCGTGGTCGAGTTCGTGACGCGCCAGATCCTGGACACCTTCTCGCCCTCCAACTTCCTTCCCACCAACCCGGAGCTGCTGGAGCACACGATGCGGCAGGGCGGGATGAACCTGGTACGCGGGGCCCAGAACTTCGCCGAGGACTGGGAGCGCGCCCTGGGCGGCAAGAAGCCCGTGGGCGCCGAGCGGTTCGAGGTCGGCCGCAACCTGGCCGTGACCCCGGGCAAGGTAATCTATCGCAACCGGCTGATCGAGCTGATCCAGTACGCGCCGGCGACGGAGCGGGTGCGGCCGGAGCCGATCCTGATCGTACCGGCCTGGATCATGAAGTACTACATCCTGGACCTGTCCCCGTCCAACTCCCTGGTTCGATACCTGACGGAACAAGGCTTCACCGTGTTCATGATCTCCTGGAAGAACCCGGGGCCCGAGGACCGGGACCTGGGCATGGAAGACTACCGCAGGCTCGGCCTGATGGCGGCTCTCGACGCCGTGACGGCGGTCGTGCCGGGGGCGCCGGTGCACGCGGTGGGCTATTGCCTCGGCGGCACGCTGCTCGCCATCGGTGCCGCCGCCATGGCCCGGGACGGGGACGAACGGTTGAAATCGATCACCCTGTTCGCCGCCCAGACGGATTTCGAGGAAGCCGGCGAGCTGATGCTGTTCATCAACGAAAGCCAGGTCACGTTCCTCGAGGACATGATGTGGGAGCAGGGCTTCCTCGACGCCAAGCAGATGGCCGGCGCCTTCCAGCTCCTACGCTCCAACGATCTCGTCTGGTCGCGCATGCTCCGGGAATACCTCATGGGCGAGCGCACCCCCATGACCGATCTCATGGCCTGGAACGCGGACGCGACCCGCATGCCCTACCGCATGCATTCCGAGTACCTGCGCCACCTGTTCCTCGACAACGACCTGGCCGAGGGCCGCTACCGGGTCGAGGGCCGGCCAGTCGCCCTCACGGACATCCGGGCGCCGATCTTCGCGGTCGGCACGGTGCGGGACCACGTCGCGCCGTGGCGCTCCGTGTACAAGATCCACCTGCTGAGCGACACCGAAGTCACGTTCCTGCTCACCACCGGCGGCCACAACGCGGGCATCGTCTCCGAGCCCGGTCGCAAGGGGCGAAGCTACCAGGTGCTCACCAAGTCCAAGGACGACCGCTATTCGGACCCGGATGCCTGGCTTACCATCGCGCCGCGCAAGGAGGGCTCCTGGTGGCCGGAGTGGGTCGCCTGGCTCGTGGCGCGCTCGGGCGATCCGGTGGCCCCGCCGCCCATGGGGGCGCCCGCCGCCGGCTACCCGCCCCTCTGGGACGCCCCCGGAACCTACGTGCTGCAGGCCTGAACCATGGAACTGCTCGAATTCGCCCGCGGTCCGGGACTCGCTCTGGCTCTGGCCCTGTTCCTGGGCGGCACCGCCTGGCGGCTCATCGGCCTCCTGCGCTTTCCGGTCAAGCCGGACTATTCGCAGCCCCGCAGCGCCGCCACGGGGCGCGGCGCGCTGCGGGCCATCGTCTCGCGCATGGTTCCCCACGCGGCGTTCCGCGAGCGGACCCTGGCTTCGATGGTCCACGCCTACGGGTATCACCTGGGTCTCGCCATCGTCTTCTTCGGCTACGGGCCCCACATCGCCTTCATCCGGCGCCTGACCGGACTTTCCTGGCCCGCGGTGCCCGGGTGGCTCTTCGCCCTCGCGGTGGCGTTCACCTTCGTCGGGCTGTTCTACGCCCTCTTCGTGCGGCTTTCCTCGCCCGTGCTGCACCTGCTCTCCACCTTCGACGACTACTTCAGTTGGTTCGTGACCCTGCTCCCCATGCTGACCGGCATGGCCCTCATCAGCCTGCCCATCGAGACCGGAGTCTATCCCGCTTCCCCGGCCAATCCGCTGTGGGTGGCGATTCATCTCCTGTCCCTGGAGTTGCTGCTCGCGTGGCTGCCGTTCGGCAAGCTCGCGCACGCCTTTCTCGTGTTCTTCTCCCGGGGCGCGACGGGGGCGGCCTTCGCCCGCAGGGGAGCCGAGCTATGAGCGACGCCAACGCCAAGCACCCCATCGATCTGGACTCGCCGCGCTTTTCTATCAGGAAGCCGCAGACGAGGTTCGACCGGCAAGGAGACAGGACGGACGAGGATCGCCTGGCGGCGGCAAGGCGGGCTTTCGCCCGGGATTTCGGGCGCACCGCGGCGATTTACCTGGAATCGTGCATCCGCTGCGGTCAATGCGCCGAAGCGTGCCATTTCCACGTGGCGACCGGCGATCCCCGCTATACCCCCATCTGGAAGCTCGAGCCCTTCCGGCGGATCTACCGGCGGGAGATGGGGCCCTTTGCGTGGTTCTACCGCGCGCTCCGCCTCGAGCCCAAAGTCACCGCCGCCCAGTTGGAGGAATGGCAGGAATTGATCTACGACGCCTGCACCCTGTGCGGGCGCTGCACCATGATCTGCCCCATGGGCATCGACATCGCCGGCCTGGTGGCACTGGCGCGCCACGCCATGTTCGAGGCGGGCTTGGTGCCCCACGAATTGTGGGCGGTGGCGGAGCGGGCGGAGCGGGAAGGAAGCCCCCTCGGCGCGACGCCCAAGGTGCTCAAGGAGCGGATCGCCTGGCTCGCCGAGGAGCACGAGATCGATATCCCCCTCGACCGGGAACGGGCGGACGTCCTGGTGACGCTTTCCTCCATCGAGATCATGAAATATCCCCAGTCGATCGTGGCCCTCGCCAAGGTGCTGAACCGCCTCGGGGAGTCCTGGACCCTGTCCACTCGCGGGTACGAGGCCACCAATTTCGGCATGCTTTCGGGAAACACGGCCTGGCAAAGGGACATGAGCATGAAGCTCATCGAGGCCGCGCTCGCGTGCGGGGCCAAGACGTTGATCCTGCCTGAGTGCGGCCACGCCTACGGGGCGATGCGCTGGGAGGGCGCCAACGTGTACGGGCAGCCGCTGCCCTTCCAGGTGCTGCACATCTCCGAATACCTAGCCGCGGCGGTGCGGGAGGGCCGCCTCAGGCTCAAGCTCCTGGGCAAATCGATCACCTTCCACGATCCTTGCCAGGTCTCCCGCCGCGGCGGCGCCACGGAGGCGCCCCGGGAGGTGCTGCGCGCCCTGGGGGCGGAGCTGCGGGAAACCCAGGACAGCGGCGCGCTCAACTGGTGCTGCGGCGGCGGAGGAGGCGTGGTCACCATCCACCGGGCCGACCCCCTGCGCTACCGGGCCTTCGAGATCAAAATGGCCCAGATCGACGCCCAGGACCCGGAGGTCCTGGCGACCTCCTGCAGCAACTGCCGCCAGACCTTCGACGACGGCCGGGCCCATTTCCGCTGGAACCGCAAAATGGGCAGCCTGCTGGAGCTGGTGGCCGAGCGATTGGCGGATTAGAACCCATCTCGAAATCGCTTCCCCGGTAGGGCGCGCTTCAGCGCACCGCTCGGGGGTCGCCTCGCCCCGGGGGCGGTGCGTTTCTCATCCGCTCAACGCACCCTACGAATCGGAGAAATGCATTGATCCTGCGCCTGGACAACTCGAGGAGCGACAGCCGGGGCTTGCCGGCAGCCTTGGCCTTTGATTTACGTCAAAGCCAAGGGCTGAGGGCGAGTTCATGATGGATCGAGTTCGCCACCCGAGAGCCGGCGGCGGGAATAGAAGGGGGAACCATGTACAAGCAAATGCTGGTGCCGGTGGACGGCAGCGTGCCCTCCAACCGGGCCCTCGAGGAGGCGCTGAAGCTCGCCAAGGAGCAGGGCGCCCGGGTGCGCCTGGCCCACGTGCAGAGCCGCTCCACAACCTGGCGATCGAGGGCTACGGCGATCTGGACGGGGCGGTGCGGGCCGAAGCCGAGCGGGTGCTGGCGGAGGCCGCTGCCCGGGCGCAGGCGGCGGGCGTGGAGGCGAGCACGACCCTCATCGAAGCCGGCGGGCGGCGCGTCGCCGCGGCCATCACGGACGAGGCGGCCCGCTGGGGCGCCGACCTCATCGTCATGGGGACCCATGGCCACCGGGGCTTCGAGCACCTGGTGCTGGGCAGCGTGGCGGAAGGGGTGATGCGGCGCGCCACGGTGCCGGTGCTGCTGGTGCGCGCCCGCTGATCTCCCGCCCCGGCGGGCCCCAAACCCTGGATAGCAACGGAGACCATCCACCATGATCGACCCGGCTGCCCAACGCGCCCGCCAACCCCGCAGCTACACGGTGATCGTGAAACTCAAGTCCAAAGGCGGCAGCGTCCCGGACACCGTCATGGCCTACGCGACGCTCGCCGCCAGCGCCGCCGAAGCCGAGCAGATGGTGATGGCGCGGCACCACAAGGACTGGGAGGCCCATTATCTGTTCGACGGCGTCGAGGCGGCCTTCCCCACGCAAGAGGAAGCGATATAGCGGGCCGCGTTTAGCGGCGAAGGTTCGGATTCTCGACAACGCCGGGGTCGACGTAGCCCCCGGCGCGGGAAGCGCTCATGACCGTGCACAGCGAGCGGCGCCTGTTCCCCGTCGCGGCCGAACGGCTCTACGAGCTGGTGGCCGACGTGGAGCGCTATCCCGAGTTCGTCCCCGGCTGGCGCAACGCCCGCGTGCTCGAGCGCACGGGCAACGAGGCATGGGTGGAGCAGACCCTCGGCCTCGCCGGATTCCAGATGCGGTTCACTTCGAGAGCGTTCTTCGACCCGCCCGGGCGCCTCCGGATCCGCGCGGAGGACGGCCCGTTTCGCCGGCTGGCGATCGACTGGCGGTTTGAGCCAGTGGAGGGGGGCTGCCGCGTGGAGCTGCGGGTCGATTTCGAGCCTGGTTCGTTTCTTCTCGACCGGACGGCCCGCGCCCTGCTCGGCCCGATGGGCCGGCGCGTGATGGAGGCGTTCGAAGCCCGGGCGCGCTGGGTCTACTTGCTGACCGGTCTCGGGGCCTATCTATGGCTGACGGGGGTGGTGGTCGCGGGCCTGTTGCCCCCGGCAGCTTTGCTCGGCCTTGCCGCCACGCCCCTCACCGCCTTGGCAGGACGCGACTTGCTGCGTCATGCCTTCGAGCCGGGCAGGCTGCAGCCGGCGATCGAGCGCACCATCGCCGTCGCCTCCCTCCACGGTGCGCTTCTCGCCGCGGGGCTGGTGCTGGGACGCCTCCTGGGTTGAGCGGGCCTGCCTCCCCTCAATCGCAACCCATCCCCCTCCCGGCCTCCCCCTTGAAGGGGGGGGATGACATGGGCATGCCAGGCCGCGGGCAGGCTGGGGTGGGGATGGGTTTCCTCCCCTTCAAGGGGAGGGTTAGGGTGGGGATGGGTTTCGAGTCGTAGGCGCGCTGCGCCGTTCGGTGCGTTTCGCCTGCCTGCCGCGACCGGTGCGGCGCAGGCAGGCTGCGCTGCACGCACCCTACGACTGCCTCGGAAGCTCAACGCCGGCGCACCTCGACCGAGCCCACGGTTCGCTTCGAAGACCCACCGCCCGGCGGCGCCCCTTCCTGTTCCTGGGGTCGGGCACCAGCACCCGTGGCCTGAACGTCTTGGGCGGCCGCCGGTTGTTCGGTCTTGAGCCGGGCCAGGGCGTGGCGCGCCTCCGCCTCGAGCTTGAAGGGGCCCCGGAACACCGCCTCCTCGTTGAAACGCCGCGGTTGCCGTCCCGGCGCCGGGGGCCAGCTCACGACGTACCAGCCCTCTGGGAGGGATTGCCCGTCGCGCCGCCAGTACACGTGCTCGCGTCCTCCCGCGTCCACCAGCCGGCATTCGCTGGTGACGCGAACCACTTCATAGTCTTCGTAACCGGTTCCCATGGCGGTCATGCTCATTCATAGCCCATCGCGCGGCGCGGCAGAACCTTGATTTCGTCTTTCACTTGCTTCACTCCCGGCACCCGCTCCGCCGCGACCCGGATCGCGTCCTTTACTTCCCCGGAGGCAGCGACCCCCCACAGGTGGACTACGCCCTCGGAAACCACCGCGTTGACGAAGACGGTCCCGGCCCCCACGGACTGCACAGCCTTGAGCACCTCTTCCCTCAGCGTTCTATCGTCTGCCGAAACCTGTTTCTCGGGCGGCTGCGCCACGAGCGCCTGGAGCAGGTTGGCCCGGCTGACGATGCCCACAACTTTGCCGTCGCGCACCACCGGGACGCGCTTGATGCGGTGCTTTTCCAGCAGCGCCGCGATCTCCTGGAGCGACGCGTCTTCTCCGACGGTGATCACGTCGCGGGTCATGACGTCCCGGGCGTGAAGACCGTGGGACTTGACGTATTCCCGGGCCTCCTCCCGCAGATCGCTGAACAAGGCGAGCCACCAGGACGGGCGGCGCTGGGTGCCCGATTCGGGCCGGCGCATGAGGTCCCCCTCGCTCACGATACCCAGCAGCCGCTCCTTCTCGTCCACCACGGGCACGGCGCTGATGCCGCGCTCCAGCAGCAGCCGGGCGATCTCGGAAACCTTGGTCTCGGGCTTTACCGTCACCACGGGGGTGGTCATCACGTCCTTGGCTTGCATGCTCGTTTTCTCCTTCCAACGCCGTCGCCGGTCCTGTTGAGCCTTCGGTAAGCGGTTGACAAACCATTTACCGCCATCCATTTCACCTCGCCCCATGGGAGAGGGGCATCCCCCTTCTTTTCCTCCTCCTCCAGCGGGGGAGGGGGACTGTCCAGTCCCTCTCTCCCTCCGGGAGAGAGGGAAGGAGAGAGGGCGGGTGAGGGCAAGCGTCGTCAAGCATTTTTACGACGCGCAACAAGACGCCGGGCGCCCCTTCACTATAGACCATTCTCCCGGATTCGGCTGAATCCATTTTGATCTAGCTCAAACAATTCGAAACGACATGGAAAGCTAACGCATGTACGCCTCGGTCGCGTAGCGGCGCATCATGCGGTGGCTGTTGAAGTAGGACGCGTTCTTGCAGATGGCGCCCTTCATCACGGCGATCCAGCCGGACGGGTCGCTGGCGGATGCGTCGTACAGCGGTAGCACCACCTGCTCCAGCTTGCGATAGAGGGACGCCGCGTCGCTTTCCGCGGCCGCTTGCGCCCCGTCCCCGATGGCCCACCCCGTGACGCCCTCGATGCAGCCCTCGATCCACCACCCGTCCAGGACGGAAAGATGGGGCACGCCGTTGAACGCGGCTTTCATGCCGCTGGTGCCGGAGGCTTCCAGGGGCGGGAGCGGCGTATTGAGCCACACGTCGCAGCCGGAGACCATGGCGAGCGCCGCATCCATGTCGTAGTCGGGGAGAAAGGCGATGGGAAGGATTCCGGCGAACTGCCGCATGTGGGCGTGGAGCAGCTCGATCAAGCCCTTGCCCGGCTCATCGCGAGGGTGGGCTTTCCCCGCCAGGAGGAGCTGGAAGGGCCGCTCCCGGGCGATGGCCTTCAGGCGCTCCACGTCGGTGAACAGGAGGTCGGGCCGCTTGTACGCCGTCATGCGCCGGGCGTAGCCGATGATCGGCTGTTCGGGCAGGAAGGCGATTCCCGCAGACGCTTTCACTTTCTCGATGAGCCGGGTCTTGGCCTGGCGATGGGCGTCCCAGATCGCCGCGTCCGGGATCCGGTCGGCGCGCACCAGAAGCTCGGGCTCGTGGCACCAGCCGGGAAGATGGGCGTCGTAAAGCCGCCGGAAGCTTTCGCAGGTCCAGGTGTAGGGGTGCACGCCGTTGGTCACCGCGTGCACCCGATAGCCCGGATACATCCGGCGGGACACTTCGGCATGGCGCTTGGCCACGCCGTTCACGTACTCGGAAAGGCTCAGGGCGAGGCGCGTCATGTTGAGTTCGTCTCTGCCCGCCAGGGACTTGAGCGTCTCCAGGTCGATGAACTCCCCCAGCACTCGCCGCACCAGGTCGTAGGAGAAGCGATCATGGCCCGCCTCCACCGGGGTGTGGGTGGTGAAGTTGCACAGGTCCCGCACCCGCGGGATGTCGAAGGGCGGCTCCCCGGGCCGCACGTCCTCCGGAGGGTAGGCGTGGCGGCGCAGGAGCTCTAGAGCGAGAAGGGCGGAATGGCCCTCGTTCATATGGTATTGCCGCACGGTGAAGCCGAGGGCCTGGAGCAGGCGCACGCCCCCGATGCCGAGCACGATCTCCTGCTTCAGCCGGTAAGCTTGGTCCCCGCCGTACAGGAAGTGGGTGATCTCCCGGTCTTCCGGCTGGTTCTCGTCCAGGGCGGTGTCGAGGAGGATGACGGGCACTTGACCGCCCATGTGGCCTTGCACCACGTAGAGCCAGCTCCGGATCCAGACTTCTCGCCCTTCGATCCTCACTGCCACCTTGGCGTTGAGCGGGGTCGTCCAGCGCTCCGGCTCCCAGGGATCGGGCCGCTCCACTTGGCGCCCGGCGGCGTCGATCTCCTGCCGGAAGTAACCGGCGCGGCTCACCAGGGTGACACCCACCAGGGGCAGCCCCAAGTCGGCGCTCGTGCGCATGGTGTCCCCGGCCAGCACCCCCAAACCGCCGCTATAGGTGGGGATTTCGTTGCGCAGAGCTATTTCCATGGAGAAATAGGCGATGCGCGGCTCTCGAATAAAGTCGTCCAGCATCGAAAGATTCGCCTTTCGCGAAGGATGGAAGCCCAGACGCGGCCGTCAGTCCTTGGGAGCGGAAGGGCGGTAAGGGCGCCGGTAGATCAGATAGTACACGAGGGCCACCATCAGGCTCCCGCCGGCCACGTTGCCGAGGGTGACGGGCACCAGATTGCCCAGGATGCCGCTCCAGTCGAGCGGCGAGGCCGCCTCCGCGACGAATTCGTCCTGGAGCATCCAACCCAGGGCGAGGAAATACATGTTGGCGACGGAGTGCTCGAAGCCGGCCGCGACGAAAGCGGAGATCGGGAAGACGATGGCGAGCACCTTATCGGTCACGGATCGGCCCGCCATCGCTAGCCACACGGCAAGGCACACCAGCACGTTGCATAGTACGCCCTTGAAAAACGCCTCGACGAGCGGAAGATGGGCTTTCGCAGCGGCGATCTTGACCGCCTGCCGGCCGATGGCGCCTCCGGCCATCTCGGGGTGCTGGGACAGGTAGACCACCACCGCCAGGCCGGCGGCGCCGACGGCGTTAGTGACGTAGACGACGGTCCAATTGCGCAACATCTCGATCGTGGTGATCTTGCGATCGGCCCACGCCATGACCAGGAGGTTGTTGCCAGTGAAGAGTTCCGCCCCGGCTACGACGACCAGGATCAGCCCCATGGAAAAAGCGACCCCGCCTAGCACTCGCGAGGCAGCGAAAGGCAGCGAGGCGTCGGACGTCACCAAGGTGAAGTAGAGAGCGCCGAGCCCGATAAAGCCTCCGGCCAGTACGCCCAGCATGGCCATGGCGGGGAGGGGCAGCCGCGCCTTAGCCACGCCCACCGTTTCCACCTTATCGGCGATTTCCTGGGGCGAATACGCGTCGAATCCGTAAAGCTGCGTCATGCGCGGATGATCCGGGTCGAGCTCCCGGCAGATGATCGAGGAATCATCGGCCGCCTGCCGAGAAGGAGGCGAGGCAAGCGCGGTCGAGGTGTTTCACAACGCTCGGCGCGGCGACGCGACCCGGCTCCCGACGACCGGGCGCGGAGCCTCTTAGCTCTCGTCGCGGCGGCCTTTCGACTCAGGCTCTCCTTACGGCCCCGCCGGCGGCGATGCGATTACCCCATCATAAGGAGCGCCGCTACGGGTGGTCGCTTGAACGGTCATCGCCCGTCCTTCCGTCAGCATACCAGGGCCAGAGGCGCCGCGCCCGGCCCGGGCAGGAGCGGCCCGCTGCGGCCGTTGCGCAAGGCGCGGCGGGATCGTTCGGCCGACCGCCGCGGCGTCGAATCCGGGCGCGGCGAGCGCTCCGGCGGCTGCCTTTCACGGTCCAGGACGCGCCTCAGCCCCTTCACGTCGAGAATGCGCACCCGCTTCAGATTGACCTCCACCAGGCCGGCGTCGTGGAGCCTGGAGAACGTGCGGCTCACGGTCTCCAGCGTGAGCCCGAGGTAGCTACCCAGCTCCTCCCGGGTCATGCGCAGGTGGAATTCCTCCGAAGAATATCCGCGCGAGGCGTAGCGGTAGGCCAGGTTCAGGAGGAAGGCCGCCAGTCGCCCCTCCGCGGCGAACGAGCCCAGCAGCATCATGGCGGTCTGCTCCCGAACGATCTCCTCCGCCATGATCTTGTGAAAGCGCCTTTGCATGAGGGGCGAGTCGAGGAGCGCCTGCTCGAGCGCCGGGAACGAAGCGGAGCAGACCTCCCCGTCTTCCAGCGCTGTGGCGGTGTTGATATGGACCTGGGGTCCAATGCCGTTGAGCCCGAGCATCTCCCCGGCCATGTAGAAGCCTCCTACCTGCTCCCGTCCGTCGGCGTACAACATGGCGGTCTTGAAAAAGCCGCTGCGGATTGCGTACAGATTGTTGAACGGATCGCCGGACCGGAACAGGGATTCCCCCCGCCGGACCCGGCGGCGCACGTGGACCAGCGGGTGAAGACCCTGGCGAGGCTCGGCTGGCGCGTAAGCCAGCAGGCATGCGCGCCGCACGGGGCATCCTGCGCAATCCGCCTGCGCCTGGTCTCCGGGACCGGTGCCCATGCCGGTGGCGGCGCCGCCGCGATTCTTGCCTAACCGGTACAACGCGTTTGCCTTGTCCACACCCATCTCATTCTCCTTTGCGCGTTTTCGGGCAGTCCAGGGCGTTCCCGGCCGCGTGTTTATGCCTGGGGCAAGAAGCTTTTCGCGAGACTCTCCAGGACGCCCTTCACCCGATCGAAATCGATCGTCTTATCGAGAAAATAGTCGGCGCCGGCTTCCATGCACTTGCGGAAGAACTCGTCGGAGGGATAGTTCGTGAGCACGATGGTCTTGATCCCGAGGCCCTCGCGGGCGATCCCGTGCAGGACATCGATCCCGCTGCCGTGCGCCAGCATGAGATCCACGATCACCGCATCGGGGCGGGTGCGCGCGATGCCGTCGATCGCCTCCGGCGCGCTGGACGCTTCCCCCACGATTTCCACAGAGGCGATCTCTCCTAGCATGGTGGTGAGCCGCTCCCGTACCGGCGCCGAATCCTCTACGATGAAAACCTTCACCGCCCTTGTTTCCGTAACGCTCTTCGTGGGCCCATTATGCAGGTCCCCGGGAGCGCCGGGCATCGGAGGATGCTTAAAGTGCGCGCAGGAATGCGCGAAGTGCCGTAGGAAAATTCCTATAGAGGCGAATTCCCGGGGCCAGAGGCTCCGGTGCGGAGAGGACGCCTACTCTTCCGGGTCGCGGACGAGGCGGTGCTTCACTGCGTAGCGCACCAGCTCCGCGGTGCTGCCCATGTTCATTTTCTGCAGGATGCGGGCCTTGTGGGTGCTCACCGTTTTTACGCTGAGGCACAGGCGCTCGGCGATGTCGGTGACGCCGAGCCCTGAGACCAGCATCTCGAAGACGGTGAGTTCCCGATCGGAGAGCTGGGTGTGGGGAAGGCTGCTAGTCGTGGGGCTGAAGCTCATCGCCAAACGCTCGGCCATGGCTACGCTCAGGTAGGCCCCGCCCGCGGCGATCTTGCGGATCACCGCCACGAGCTGCGCTGCGTCGGTATCCTTGGTGAGGTAGCCGGACGCGCCGGCCCGCAGGGCCCTCACGGCATACTGCTCTTCCTGGTACATGCTGAGCACCAGAATCGGGAGCTTGGGTTTCTCGGCCTTGAGCTGCTTGATGAGCTCGATGCCGCTACGGCCAGGCATGGACATGTCCAGCACCAGTACGTCCCAATCCTGTTCGCGGACCTTGCGCAGCACGTCGTGGCCGTCTACCGCCTCGCCCGCCACGATCAGATCTCCGGTCTCGGCGAGGATCTGCTTGAGACCGTCGCGCACGATCGTGTGGTCGTCGGCGAGAAGCACTCGGATCATCGGGCTTCTCCCGCCGCGGCGCGGTTCAACGGAACGCTCACTTCCACGGTCGTACCTTTCCCAGGACTGGAACGCACCATGGTCTCTCCCCCCAGCGCCTGCACGCGTTCGCGCATGCCAAGAAGGCCGAAGGCCCCGCTTTTGCGTTCCTCGCCCGGCGCCATCCCCTTGCCGTTGTCCTGTACTTTGAGCACCAGCGCGCCGTTGGGGGCGGCCAGGGAGACGTTTACCCGGGAAGCGCCGGAATGGCGTGCCACGTTGGTCAAGGACTCCTGTAGGGCGCGGAACATGGCGGTGGCCAGGCGATCGTCCAGCGCCAGGGAATGCTCGTCCACGTCGAGGTCGAGCTGCGCTTTGATCCCGGTGCGGCGGGAGAAGTCCTGGACCAGCCATTCAGCCGCTGCTACTAGTCCAAGCTCGCTCAGCACCAAGGGCCGGAGTTCGGCGGATATCTGCCGGGTCGCGCGCACCGTGGCGTCGATGGTTGCCTTCATGCCGTTCAACTTCTCCAGCACCGCCAGCGAACCGGAGGAAAGCCGCGAGGCGAGCCAAGAGACATCCATGCGTAGCGCTGTCAGTTGCTGGCCGAGCTCGTCGTGCAATTCCCGGGAAATGCGCGCCCGCTCCTCCTCCCGCACGGATTCTAGCGCTGCCGTCAGCTCCCGCAGCCGGTCGTGGGATTCGCGAAGCTCCTCTTCCGCCTGCCGCCGCAGGGTGATGTCCCGCAGGACCACGGTGTAGAGCCTTCTGCCGCCTACCATTACCTGCGAGATGGAGGCGTCGATGGGAAACTCTTCTCCGCCGGCGCGCAGCCCGTACAACACGGTGGTATCGCCCATCTTTCTCGAGGTTGCGCCGGTGGCGGCAAAGCGTTCCACGTGTCGCCGATGCGCGGCGCGAAAGCGCTCTGGAATGAAGCGCTCCAATGGCGATCCGATCGCCTCCGCGGCGGGGCAGCGGAATACCTTCTCCGCCGCCGGGTTGAAGAGGACAATGCGCTGGTTTTCGTCGACGGTGATGATCGCGTCCATGGCCGACTGAACGATGCCGCTCATGCGCGCCTCGCTGTCCCTGAGGGCCCGGCCCATGGCGGCTTCCCGAGATAACTCGCGGGCGAGGAAAACGCCGGCGGCGACCAGCAGCAGCGTCACCGCCGCGGCACCGGAGGCGATCAAGGCCGCATCGCGCCGCCACTGGGCGAGCAGAGCGTCCTCGCTGCGGCATACTTCGACCACGAGGGGGAAAGGCCCGACCTCGCGCACGCCGACAAGGGTAGCGTTGGCTCCGGCAGTGCGCAGAACGTGGGTTCCCCCGATATCATTGCTCGGCTGCGCCAGGGCCAGGAACGCGGGAGAGCCGGCGTAGGAGCGGCCGATCAGCGCCTCGTCCCGTGGCTGGCGCACCAGCAAGGTGCCGTCGCGCAGGAACAGACTGACCGAGCTGTTGCGGCCCAACTCGAGATCCCGGTAGAGCGCTTCGAAATACGCTGGGTCCAGAGCCGCCGAGAACACGCCCAGGAACTCGCCGCCGGGACCGTCGATGCGCCGGCTCGCCTGGATCGTCCATTGCCCGGTGAGGCGGCTCCGGGTGGGTTTGTCGATGTACAGGCCGTAGCCTGGATTTTCCACGTGCACCTTGAAATAGTCCCGGTCGCCGGCGTAGAGCTTGGGGGTTGGAAAGGCCTGCGAGTGCAGGGACAGACGTCCCTGGGCGTCGAGAATGAAAAGCGCCCGGATCTGGGGCACGCCGCTGAGGCGGGCCTGCATCAGGGCGCGCACGGTTCCCTCCTCCATGAGCTGGGGTCGCGTCTGCCCCTCCCGCACGCGTTCGGTCGCGCCTTTGAGGATGAGGTCGACGCTCTGCAACGTCCGCGCCGTTTGCTCCGCCAGGATGCGGCTTAGGTTGGCGATCTCGCGCTCGGCGTCGGCGATCTGGCGGCTGCGCAGCTCCCCCAGGATGAGCGCGGTGCCGGCGACGATGGCGATCGCCAGCGCGAACACCGACCCCAGAACCACGCGGGTGGCCGGGATCAAGGGCGTTCGGCTGCCCGGGCCGAGAGGATCGGGGAAAACGCTCATGGGGGACAGGGCCCTCCAGGGGCGGTTCGAGCGAAGCCATTCTAACACTTCGTCTTTCTGAGTTGCCCGGGTGGAGGCTGGCCGGGCGAGCCGAATCGAGGCGTGGCGCTGAAACGTCCTTTGATGTAGGTCAATACTCTGTCCGATGGGGCGGGTATCGTTAATCGAAGCTTGGTGCGCCGGCAGCCGGCCGGATGGCCCAAAAGGGAAAGGAGAGACCATGAAAGTCGGAGATATCTGTACGCGCGAAATCGTGTCCACCGACCACACCGCCACCCTTGATCAGGCTGCCGCGCTGATGCGGGAGCACCACGTGGGGGCTTTGCTCGTCACCCAAGACACGCCGAGCGGACCCATGGCCGCGGGCGTGGTCACCGACCGGGACCTGGTGGTCCTGGCGATGGCCCGCGGGATTGCTCCCCAGCAGGCAGCGGTCGGCCAACTGGTAAGCGGCCGGCTCGTCACCGTGCGGGCGGAGGCGAGCGTCGACGACGCCATCGATGTCATGCAGAGCGCCGGCGTGCGCCGCGTCCTGGTGACGTCCGGCGACGGCCAGCTCGAAGGCATCGTCTCGCTGGACGATGTGCTGGAGGCGCTCGCCGACCAGGTGGCCGGGCTCGCCCGGGCGGTCCGGGGCGGCATCGCGCGGGAAACGGCGACGCGCGGCTTGCTGTCCTTCGAGGAAAGGCCCGTGCGGGTGCCCGTGGAGAGCGGATGATTTTCCGGGACCGGATCGACGCGGCCCGCCGGTTGGCGACGGCGCTGGCGAAATACCGCGGCGCGCGCCCCCTGGTGCTGGCGATTCCCCGCGGCGCCGTCGAGATGGGGCGCGTGCTGGCCGACGAGCTGGACGGCGAGCTGGACGTGGTGCTGGTCAGAAAGCTGGGCGCGCCGTTCAATTCCGAGTTCGCGGTAGGCGCGGTCGATGAGTCCGGCTGGACGTATGTGGCCGACTACGCGCCCCAGGCCGGGGCAGACCCGCAGTATCTCGAGGCGGAGAAACGGCGCCAGTTGCAGGTCCTGCAGGCGCGCCGGCGTAAGTACACGCCAGGGCGCGAGCCGATCGATCCGGCGGGAAGAACCGTCATCGTGGTGGACGACGGGCTCGCCACCGGCGCCACCATGATCGCGGCCCTGCACGCGGTGCGGGCGAAGAAGCCGGCCTGGCTCGTCTGCGCGGTTCCGGTGGCGGCGCGGGACAGTCTCGAAAAGGTGAGGGGCTACGCGGACGAGGTCGTGTGCCTCCACGCGCCGGAGGACTTCGGGGCCGTGAGCGCGTTCTATCTCGACTTCCCTCAGGTGGACGACGACACGGTGGCCGCGCTGCTCGCGGGACGAAGGCCTGCGCGTACGGAAGCGCTTTGAGTTCAACACGGATGCCCCGCGAAATCTTGCCTGCCTTTCAGGAGCCGCCCCACGGCTAGCGGATGCTCCGTGGGCGCCCGCCCGAAGGCGGGGACACCGGCGGTAATGGCACGCGCCCGGCCGAGATCAGTCCGGAGGAAGCCGGGAAAGATGCGCCGAGCCGAAGTGGCGCAGGAACCAGGCGCTCGCCTGGTGCGCCACCTCCTCTAGCGTGCCGGGTTCTTCGAACAGATGGGTGGCACCCGGGATGATGGAGAGCTGCCTTTCGCAGGTCATCACCTCGTAGGCGGCCTGATTGAGCTCGATCACCACCTCGTCCCGGCCTCCGACCAGCAGCAGGGTGGGGGCGCGCACCCGGCGCAGCGCCTCCCGGCCGGCCAGATCCGGCCGGCCGCCCCGGGAGACGACGGCGGCGATTTCGTCCCCGAGTTCCGACGCCGCCTGCAGGGCCGCCGCCGCGCCCGTGCTGGCGCCGAAATAGCCCATCGGCAGGGAGGCGCAACCCGCCTGCCGGCGCAGCCAACCGGTGGCGACCATCAGGCGCCGGGTGAGGAGGGGGATATCGAAGCGGGTCTCGTAATCCCTGTCCTCCTCCACCGTCAGCAGATCCATGAGCAGGGTGCCGATCCCAGCCTCGCGCAAGACTCGCGCCACGTAATTGTTGCGCGGAGAATGCCGGCTGGAGCCGCTGCCGTGGGCGAACAACACCATTCCCCGGGCCGATTCCGGCGCCTCCAGCATGCCTTCGATCACGGCCGGGCCGTCCGGGATGTGGACGAGTTTATGCATGGGGAAAGGGGACGCTGGGCTCATGGCGGAACGTTTGAGCGGGGCATGGTTTACACAGGGACGATTCGCCGGGATGGATGTCCACGCAGCCTTAAACCTACCGGCGGAGGTCGGATGGGGCGTCGATCCCGGTCAACGGAAACATCGTCCTGCGGCGAGACCCGGCGCCTCCCGTTCCGGGTATGTTATAAGAAGCGACGACGCCCTGCCTATCCCGGCCCACGCCGATTGCGATCGATGATGTCCAGGACCCGCCGGCGCCGTTTTGCGCTTCGGAAGGGCATTGACCCATATCAAAGGCCTGGATCGAATTGAGTGCATCGTGGCCCTGTCCCAAGGGGACGATAGGCGGTGCGAGCGAGGCGGCGATGACGGAATATAGCCATAGCGGGGGAGGGGGTGGAGAGGCCCTGGACGGGGGGTTCGCCCGCGTTCTGGAGACGAGCCTCGCCGCCTGGAGCCTCTACGGGGGGATGGACGCCTGGCGCCGGGCGTGGGGTCACGCCTTGGACGCGGTGGGCCTGGGACCCCAGGAGACGCCGGGCCGAGTGGTGCTGGCGCGCCCTCCCGTCACGCTCAAGGCGTATCACCGCCCGGCCGAGGGCGGCCCGGCGGTACTCCTCGTGCCGGCGCCCTTCAAGCGGGCCTATCTCTGGGATCTGGCGCCTCGAGCGAGCGTGGTGCGCCGGTGTCTCGAGGCCGGCTTTCGGGTCTACTTGCTGCAATGGGAGCCCCCGGGCGAGGCGGAAGCGGAATACGGGTTAGCTCAATACGCGGGCCGGTTGCTCCTGGAGGCCCTGGAGGCCGTCGCCGCCGACGGCGGCGCGGCCCGCCCCGGCCTCATCGCCCATTCCCTGGGCGGCACCTTCGCCGCCGCCTTCACGGCGGCCCATCCGGAGCGGGTGGGGGCGCTGGCCTTGCTCGCCGCGCCGCTCCACTTCGGCGAGGGCATCGGCACCTTCGGCCGCACGCTGGCGGCCCTTTCCCGCACGGGCCTCCCCGAGCGGCTGCCGGCCAACGTCCCCGGCTCCTATCTCAACACCCTGAGCGTGCTCGCTTCCCCGAAGACGTTCCAGCTCGACCGCTGGCTCGACTGGCTCTCCAGCATGGGGGACGCCGAAGCGGCTCAGACCCATCTGCGGGTGGAGCGCTGGGCCCTGGACGAGACGCCGCTGCCGAGGAGGCTCTTTGCCGAGATTGCCGCCTGGCTGTACCGGGAGGACCGCTTCATGCGCGGCACCCTCGAGCTCGGCGGCCGGCGGGCGGCGCCGGAGCGCCTGGCGATTCCGGTGCTGTGCGCGGCCGACCCCCGTTGCGACATCGTGCCGCCCCAATCGGTGGTACCCTTCTACGAAGCGCTGCCGGGGGCGAACAAGGCGCTGCTCTGGTACCACGGCGACACCGGCGTGGCGATCCAGCACGTGGGCCTGCTGGTGGGGCGCAACGCCCACCGGCGCCTGTGGCCCGAGATCCTGCGCTGGTTAAGCGGCGCACTGGCGCACGACGGATCCGGGAAGCGAGAACGGCAAGGGTGACATGGAAGCGCCGACCTACGACTATTTCGAGCACGACGCCGACATCGGCGTGATCGGGCGAGGGCGGACCGTGACCGAAGCGTTCGAAGCCGCAGCCCGGGCGATGTTCGCCATCATGACCGATCTCGCCCAGGTCGGTCAGGCGCTCACGGTCCAGGTGGAGTTCGAAGAACCGGACGTGGAGCTGGCCCTGGTCACCTGGCTCAACCGGCTGCTGGGGGCGGCGCGGGAGCACGGCGCCGTCTTCAGCCGGTTCTCCCTGGAGCGGCGCGGGGATCGCTGGGTGGGGGAAGCTTCCGGCGAGGCCTGGACCTCCCGCATGGAGCGGGGCGTGGAGGTGAAGGGCGCGACGCTCACCATGCTTTCGGTCCGGGAGCGGGACGGGGAATGGGAAGCGCGCTGCGTGGTGGACGTTTAGAGTTGCCGCCCGGGGCACTGGCAGACCGTCACCGTCCGCTGCGTTTTGCTTCGCTCAGCGCTTCTCGCTCGATTTCGAGATAGGCTCCAAGCTTTTCGAGCGTTCACTTGAGCCGATGCGCCGGGGGAAGTCCATGTCCGAACCGCAGGCTTCGGTATGGGCCGCAGCCCGCGCATACCTCGCACGCGGCTGGTCGGTGGTCCCGGTGGAGCGGCGTGGCAAACGGCCTGTGGTTCCGTGGGCCGAGTTCCAGCGCCGCCTTCCGACGGAGGATGAGCTCGAGGCGTGGTTCCGGCACCGCGGCGAGGCGAACCTGGCCATCGTCACCGGGGCCGTGTCCGGGCTCGTGGTGCTGGACGTGGATCCCCGGCATGGAGGCGAGCAGAGCCTCGCCGCCCTCGAAGCCGAGCATGGCGGGCTGCCCGTCACCGTCGAGGCGACGACCGGGGGAGGGGGACGGCACTGCTATTTCTCCCACCCCGGCGGGCTAGTGCCGAACCGGATCGCCATCGCCTCGGGCATCGACTTGCGCGGAGACGGCGGCGTGGCGGTGGCGCCCCCGTCGTTGCATCCGAGCGGGCGGTGCTACGCCTGGGTGCCGGGACGCAGCCCCGATGAGGTGCCTCTGGCGGCCGTACCCCCGTGGCTCCTGCGCCTGGTGCTGCCCGCGGGACCGCGGACGGGACATCCGATCGCCCATTGGCGGAGCCTCGTGCGGGAGGGCGTGGAGGAAGGGCAACGCAACAACACCATCGCTTCCCTGGCCGGACACCTCTTCTGGCGCGGCGTCGACCCGCAGGTGGTGCTCGAGCTTCTGCTCGCCTGGAACAGGGCGCGATGCCGTCCTCCCCTGGCGGACGAGGAAGTGGCCCGCGTGGTGGAGAGCATCCTGCGTCTGCACGAGCGGGAGCGGGAGGAGGCGGTTCCGTTCGATCCAAGTCAAACAGGAGGAATCCGAGATGGAACTCATCACCGTGAAGATCGATAAACCGGAAGCGGTCAATTTCATCCTAGGGCAGACCCACTTCATTAAATCGGTGGAAGACATCCACGAGGCTCTGGTCGCCGCGGTTCCCGGCATCAAGTTCGGCCTGGCTTTTTGCGAAGCTTCCGGCAAATGCCTCGTCCGCTGGTCGGGCACCGATCCCGCCATGGTGGAGCTCGCCCGGAAGAACGCCATGGCCATCGCCGCCGGCCATTGCTTCATCGTTTTCCTGGGCGAGGGCTTCTACCCGCTCAACGTCCTCAATACGCTCAAGGCGGTGCCGGAGGTGTGCCGCATCTTCTGTGCCACGGCCAATCCGACCGAAATCGTCCTTGCCGAAACGGCGCAGGGGCGCGCCATCCTGGGCGTGGTGGACGGCTTTCGCACCAAGGACATCGAGGGCGAAGAGGACATCCAGTGGCGGAAGGATCTGCTGCGGAAGATCGGCTATAAGCTTTGAGGCAGACGCGTGGCTGTCCGAGCTCCCATTATCGCCCGCTTTCCGGTCGATCCTGAAAGGATCCGCCGTCTCCAGGCCCACGTAGCGTTCGCCGGGAAGCTTGGGGCCGTCGCGCAAAAGGGCGAAGCGCAGGCGCTCCCGGATGGACGGGGGCGCAGGCTTAGGGGATCTCAACGGGGAAGCGCCGCCTTCACCGTCCCCGCACCAGCATCACGGGGATCGGGCTTCGCCGGGCGACGCCTTCCGCCACGCTGCCCAGCAGAAGGTGCTCGAAGCCGTGCCGCCCGTGGGTCCCCATGACGATGAGATCGGCAGGCCACCGGGCGGCTTCTTCCACGATGGCCCCCGGGATGCGCCGTCCGCCGGCGTCGATCAGTTCGGTCGCGGCCGGCACGCCCGCCTCGCGCGCCCGGTTCTCCGCCCGCGCCAACGCCGTCTCCCCCTCCCGCTTGAACGCCTCGGTGAGGTCGATGGGTCCCCCGCCGGAGGAGGCCACGAAGTGCTTGAAGACGTGGACGATCCGTACCTCGGCGCCCTGCTCCTTCGCCAGTTGGAGCGCCGTTTCCAGCGCGACTTGCGATGTGGCGCTTCCGTCGATGGGAACAAAGATGTGCTTGAACATCGCGGTCCTTTCCTTGGTTCGACCCAGGCATCTTTCGCCAGTTTAGGCGCGCCGAAAAGGCGCCGGTTTGATGCAAGTCAAACCGGCCGACCCCCGCTCGTGCTGTAATCGGCCTGGGCATTCCGGTGGCGCCGTCGAGATGCCGGGCGGTGCCCGCCCTCGCCGGCCCCTCTCCCTCTGGGGAGGAGATCGCCCAGTCCCTCTCTCCTTCCGGGAGGAAGGGCGGGACGACGGGAACTGGTTCATCGACCATTTGCTGCAGACGCAGAAAGGAGTAGCGCCATGTCCGTCGCGAAAATCATCGAAATCAGCGCCGAATCCACCCAGAGTTTCGAGGACGCGATCCGCCAGGGGATCGAGACCGCGTCCAAGACGGTGCGCAACATTCGCGCCGCCTGGGTCAAGGAGCAGCAGGTGGTGGTCGAGGGCGGAAACATCGCCAAGTACCGAGTGGACCTGAAGGTCACCTTCGTCCTGGAATGAGCCGGCCGCCGCGCGGGCCTACCGGCCCATGGACCGAACCGCCTCTCTCCAGTCCCGCAACGCCGCCGCCGAAGCGCTCAAGCGCGTGCGGCACGCCCTGCGGGCTTCCCCGGCTACGCCCGTCCCCATGGGATCTGGCTGACCCTCGAGCCGTGGACGATCGAAACGGGCTCTTGACGCCCACCCTCAAGCTCAAGCGCCCGGAGATGGAGAAGCGCTTCGCCGCCCAGATCGAAGCGCTCTATGCCAAGCACGATCGGGACCGACCCCGTCGCCAGGTGAAATCCGGCGCCGGTTTGCGCTAGATCAAACCCGGGTGTCTCTAGAAACGGCATATTGATCCGGTCGGCTTTGGCAAGGCGGTCCAGTTTTTGGTCCGCCGCTATTGAGCCTCCGGTAAATGGTCGACGAACCATTTGCCGCCGTCCTCCTCCCGGCTGGGGGAGGAGGAAGAGGGGATGCCCTCTCCCCGAGGGAGAGGGCGGTATGATCCCGAAGGGATCGCGTGCATCGTTTCGACCAGGAGGATTCATCATGACTGAGGAAACGAAAAAGGAAGTGGCCGTCACCAAAGGAAAGGAAGTCCGACGGGTCCCGGCTAGGGCGTTGAGCCCGTTCGAGGACATCGAGCGCATGCTCGAGGATTTCTTTTCCTACCGCTGGCCGCAGCCGTTCCGGTGGGAGTGGCCGGCCGTCCCCGATGTGGCAAGGGTCGGGGCACGGATACCGAAGCTCGACGTCATCGATCGCGACGCCGAAGTGGTGGTGAGGGCTGAGGTGCCGGGGGTGAACAAGGAGGACATCGAGATTTCGCTCACCGGCAACGTGCTCACCATCAAGGGCGAGACCAAACGCGAGGAGAAGGAAGAAAAAGGCGATTACTATCGCTGCGAGATTTCCCGCGGCGCGTTCTCGCGCACCGTTTCGCTGCCGGCGGAAGTGGACGAATCGAAAGCCAAGGCGTCGTTGAAAGACGGCGTGCTGGAGATCACGCTGCCCAAGACGGAGACGGCGAAGAGGCGCACCATCAAAGTCGAATGAACCGTGCGGTTGCGCCGCCGGGCGCGGCGGCCAGGGAAGCGTCTTGGCGGGGTCTGCTCGATCGTTTACGACACGGCGGAAGGCCGGACGCTAAAGGTCGCTGAATTCACGGGCGATCGGGCGGGTATTGGGACCCGAAGCCGACCGATGGGAGCCTGCCCCGCCGCCCGTGCCTTCAGTCCGCTTCGCGCTCGATCGCGCAGCAGTGGGGGGCCGCCGTGCTCTCCTCTGCCGCCGTGACGACCACGCCCCGTACAGGGTTGGGGCGGTACGTGGTACAGCCTTTCAGCCCGCGGTCGTAGGCGAGGTCGTAGATGTTTTGGAACGCGTCGAACGGGAAATCCTCCGGGACGGCGATCGTCTTGGAGATGGAGTTGTCGACGAACGGTTGCAGGGCCGCCTGCATCGCCACATGGCCGTCCGGGGGCACGTCCGAAGCGCGGACGAAGGCCGGCGGCAAGCCCTTGCGGTCGCCCGTCAGCCGCCGCCACAAAGCCACGGCGTAATCGACCAGCTCGAAGGCGGACGTGGTGCCGTCCTCGTGCAGCATGCTGCGGCGGAATTCCGCGGCAAAAGCCGGCTCCAGGCCGCTCGACACGTTGCCGGCCAGCAGGCTGATGGTCCCGGTCGGGGCGACGGCGATCAAGTGGCTGTTGCGGATGCCGTGCCGCGCGATTCCGTCCCGGATGTCCGCCGGCAGCGATCGGATGAATTCGCCGTGGAGGTACTGGCCGCGCTCGAAGAACGGGAACGGCCCCTTCTCCTGGGCGAGTTCGATGGAGTTGCGGTAGGCGCTGTGGCAAATCAGGCGCATGACCTCGGCGGCGAGCGCGCGTGCCTCGGGCTCGGCATAGTGTAGGTTAAGCATGATCAAAGTGTCGGCGAGCCCGGTGATGCCCAGACCGATACGCCGCGTGCCGCGCGCCTGTTCTGCCTGCTGCGCGAGCGGGAACTGCGAGGCGTCGATGACGTTGTCCATGAGCCGCGCGGCGACCGTCGCCGTCTCGCGGATGCCTTCCGTGTCCAGGTGCGCCCGGTCGGTGAACGGCTCGCGCACGAAGGCGGTGAGGTTCACCGATCCCAGATCGCAGGCGCCGTACGGCGGCAGCGGCACCTCGCCGCACGGGTTCGTCGCGCTGATTCGCTCGCGGTACCGGAGATTGTTCTGCCGGTTGATGCGGTCGATGAAGAGCACGCCCGGCTCGGCGTAGTCGTAGGTCGCGCGCAGGATCATGGCCCAGAGATCGCGGGCTTTGAGCGTCCTGTGGACGCGGCAGCGCACGGGCTCGTCGTGCCCGGGCCAGTCGCGCAGGACGGTTTCCCCTCCGGGTTCGTCCGCCGCCGTGGCGGGGAAGACAAGGGGCCAATCCCGGCCCAGGCGGACTGCCTCGATAAAGGCGTCGGTTACCAGGACCGACAGGTTGAAATGCCGCAACGCGCCCGGCTTCCGCTTGGCCGAGACGAACTCTTCGATGTCGGGATGGTCGCAGCGCAGGGTCGCCATCATCGCCCCGCGCCGCGCACCGGTGGATAGAAGGGTCGCGCACATGGCGTCCCAGAGGCCCATGAAGGAGACGGGCCCGGAAGCGATGGCGCCGACGCCCTTCGCACGCGTGCCCCGCGGGCGCAAGGTGGAAAAATCGTAGCCTACGCCGCCGCCCTGCTGCATGGTGACAGCACCCTCATGGAGGGCGCGGAAGATGCCCTCCATCGAGTCCTCGATCGTCCCCATCACGAAGCAGTTGAAAAGCGTGACGTTGCGCCCGGTGCCGGCGCCGGCCAGGATGCGCCCGCCGGGCAGGAATTTGAAATCTTCCAGGATGTCGAGGAAGCGCCGCGTCCAAGCCTCCCGGTCGCGCCATTCCACGGCGCCCAGCGTCCGCGCTACCCGGCGCCAGGTGTCTTCGATGGTGTGATCCCCGCCGTTTGCCCCGTCCCGATACCGGTACTTGGTCTCCCAGACGTGCCTCGACGCTTGCGTCAAGAATCCCACTTGCCGGCCTCAGCGGCGGCGCTGCGCCTCGTTCGCCTGCTCGCGCGCGACCACTTTGACCGCCGCGTCCAGCTCCTCGGCGAGGACTTCCAGCACGTCGTCCAGCGCCAGGATGCCCGCCAGGGCGCCCTCGGCATCCACCACCGGCACGCGGCGCACGCCGCGGGCGCGCATGATCTGCAGCGTCTCGTATACGTCGTCGTGCTCAGCTGCGGTGGCGGGCTCCCCGCCCATGATGTCGCCGACGGTCAGGGCGGCCGGGTCCAGCCCTGTGGCCACCACGCCGACGACGATATCCCGGTCGGTGACGATTCCGACGGGAATACTCCGCCCGCTGGACTCGTCCACCACCACCACATCCCCGACGTGGTATTCGCGCATCAAGCGCGCTGCCTCGAGGACGGTGGTGTCGCAGGTCGCGATCACGACTTCCCGGGTGCAGATCTCGCCGACATCCATGATTTCCTCCTTGGGCGGACGGTCGACGCAGCGGGCGCGTCTGCGCCGCTTTACGCTTTTAGTATTCCGCCGCCCGTCTGGAAGCGCTTTGACCCAGATCAAAGCCGGGCCGCACCCTGCGCCTGGACCTGGGGCTCGGATAAGAGCGAAAATCTCCTCCGCGCTCCTGGAACCGGGAGTGTCCCTCGGGCCGAGCCGGCCCGAGGGAAGGCCGGCCGTTTCTCCGTCTCCCGCATGACACCGATAAGGCCAAGGAGATCTTCGATGCCCAAGCCAAGAAAATCCCTTCCCCCGGAACCTGCCGAAGCCGACCTGCAGCAGTCGAGCGCGCGCTCGATCGCGAAACAGGAACAGCTCAAGCGCATCGTCAAGCAGCATCCCCAGCGCGACATCCCCCGGGTGGAGAGCGTCGAACCGGCCGACGCGCCGCCGAAGGAATAAGCGGCGGCACCGCCCCGGCGGTTTCCCGCCGCCGGCGGTTCCCACGGAACCCGGTGGACGAGTCGCTTACCGGCGTCCGTCCGGCGAAGCCGGGCTATCCCGCGGCCGATGGCGCTCGGCTTGGAGCGCCGGGCTTCATACCGCCGCCCCCCGAAGGCGCGCACACCGGGCGGTGGCGGGTTCTGCAGCCGCCGGATCTGTCCGCCGATCGCGCGCCGGGTGAGCGGCTCGGACACCGCGCGGCCGGCTCGTGTTGATATAGATCAATTTGCAGGGCGGCGCGGACTTTAGAATGAGAATGACCGCTGCGCCCGTAGGATGCCCCCGATCCCATGAACAGGCCGGCACCGTCCGCCATTTTCCAGGCCCTGAGCCCCGAACTGCTGTGCGGCTATTGCCACCCGTCACGTTTCCCGTTTGAGACGGCCGACGAGCTCGAAGCCCTGGACGAATTCGTCGGGCAGGCGCGGGCGGCGGGGGCCGTGCGCTTCGGCATCGGCATCCGCAGGAATGGCTATAACCTCTACGTGCTCGGGCCGCCCGGGGCGGGCAAGCGCACGCTGGTCCAGGAATTCCTAGCGCGCCGGGCGAAAGGCGAAGGGCGGCCCTCCGATTGGTGCTACGTCCGCGATTTCGAACAGCCGCACAAGCCCAGGGCCTTGCGTCTGCCGCCCGGGCGCGGCGTGAGGCTGCGCAACGACATGCGGCAGCTTGTGGACGAACTGCGCGTGGCGATCCCGGCCGCGTTCGAGAGCGAGGAATACCGCGCCCGTGCCCAGCAGATCGAGGCGGAGTATGCCGAGCGCGAGGCGACGGCCCTCGAGAAGCTCGGAGAGGAGGCGGCGCGGGAGGGGATCGTGCTGTTGCGGACGCCGGTGGGCTTCTCCTTCGCTCCCGCGAAGGAGCGCGAGGTGATCGCCCCGGAGGAGTACGAGCGGCTTCCGGCGGAGGAGAAGAAGCGCATCGAAGAGGTGGTTGGCCGGTTGCACGAAAAGCTCGCCGCCATCGTTCACCAGAGCCAGCAGTGGCGCAAGGAACGGCGCGAGCGCATCCGCCAGCTCAACGGCGAAGTGGTCATGTTCGCGGTCGGCCACCTCACGGAGGAGCTGAAGGAACGTTACGGCGATCTGCCGGAGGTGCAGCGGTACATCGATGCCGTCCAGTCCAACGTGGTGGAGACGATGGACGAATTCCGCAAGCCGGAGGAGCGTCCCCCCGCCGTCCTCGGGGCGCAGGTCGTCGAGACGCCGTCCTTCCGGCGCTTCGAGGTCAACGTCCTGGTGGACCACGCCGAGCAGGACGGCGCCCCTCTCGTTTTCGAGGACCATCCCACGTACCAGAACCTGGCGGGGCGCGTGGAGCACATCGCCCACATGGGCGCCCTGGTCACGGACTTCACGCTGATCAAGCCCGGCGCGCTGCACCGCGCCACCCGGGTCCGTCGCTGCGGAGCGCTGGTGGTGCCGGGCAATGTCGTACCCGGGGAAGAGACGCTCCGGGAGCTGTTGCGGGCGATTCCGTGTCCGATGCTCATCGCGCCGTGAGGCTGCGCGATGAACGCGTACTACGAGTTCGCCCTGCTGCTCGCCGTGTCGGCCGCCGCCGGCACGCTGGCGGTGCGGCTCAAGCAGCCCCTGATCGTGGCCTTCATCCTGGTGGGGATCCTGGCGGGGCCGGCCGGGCTCCAGTGGGTGCGCAGCTACGACGAGGTCGCCCTGCTCGCCGAGATCGGCGTCACGGTCCTGCTGTTCGCGGTGGGGCTCAAGCTGGACCTGCACCTGGTGCGGCACCTGGGGCCGGTGGCCCTCGCCACCGGCCTGGGCCAGCTCGGCTTCACCATCGTGTTCGGCTACCTGATCGGCCTGGCCTTGGGAATGGGTCATCTGGAGGCGGCCTACGTGGCCGTCGCCTTGACCTTCTCCAGCACCATCATCATCGTCAAGCTCCTTTCCGACAAGCGCGAGATCGACTCGCTGCACGGGCGCATCGCCCTCGGTTTCCTCATCGTGCAGGACGTGGCGGTGGTGCTCGCCATGATGGCGATCGGCACCCACGGCGCGGCGGGGGCGGCCGCAGACGCAGCGCAGCTCCTCGCCCGGCTGGGGATCAAGGTGGGCGGGCTGGCGCTCTTCATTTTCGTGGCCATGCGCTTCCTGCTGCCGCGCCTGCTCCACGTGATGGCGCGATCCCAGGAGCTTTTGCTGCTCTTCGCCATCGCCTGGGGCGTCGCCCTGGCCTCGGCCGGGGACTGGCTCGGCTTCGGAAAGGAGGTGGGCGCTTTTCTCGCGGGCTTCTCCCTGGCCTCCACGCCCTACCGGGACGCCATGGCGACGCGGCTGGTCAGCATCCGGGACTTCCTCCTGCTGTTTTTCTTCATCGATCTCGGGGCCAAGCTGGAGCTGCCGGCCCTCGGTGAGGAGCTTCCGGCGGCGGTGGTGTTCTCCCTGTTCGTGCTGGTGGGCAATCCGCTGATCGTCATGGCCATCATGGGCTACATGGGCTACCGCAAGCGCACCGGCTTTCTCGCCGGGCTCACGGTGGCCCAGATCAGCGAGTTCTCCATCGTCTTTGTCGCCATGGGCATCTCCTTGGGCCATGTGGGATCCCAGACCCTGGGGCTCGTGACCCTGGTGGGGCTGGTGACCATCGCCCTTTCCACCTACATGATCCTGTATTCCCAGACCCTCTACGGCTGGGTGGGGCGCTGGCTGGGGGTGTTCGAGCGGCGCCATCCGTTCCGCGAGGCGGCGGTGGAGCGCGCCGGGGCGTCGGCGTATGGTGCCGACGTGATCGTGTTCGGGCTGGGCCGCTACGGGCGCCGGCTGGCCGAGCAGTTACGCGACCAAGGCGTGGCCGTGCTCGGCGTGGACTTCGACCCGGAGACGGTCCGGTCCCGGCGGCGGCAGGGGTTGCGGGTGATCTTCGGCGACGCGGAGGATCCCGAGGTGCCCTCCATGCTGCCCCTCGGCCGCGCCCGCTGGGTGGTGAGCACGCTGCCCCAGCGGGACGTGAACCTGGGGCTGCTCAAGGCCCTCAAGGCCTATGGCTTCCGCGGCACGGTGGCGATGGTGGCCCACGACGAGGAGGATGCCCGGGCGCTGCGGGCGGCGGGCGCCGACCGGGTGCTGGCGCCGTTCCGCGACGCGGCGGATTTCGCCGCCGGGGTCATCGCGAAAGAGATCGTTTGAGGAGGGATGCTATGGGCGAGCCCGAGACCTTTCTGGCGGCGACCGACTTTTCCGAACGGGCCGATGCGGCGCTCGAGCGCGCGGCGGGGCTCGCCGCGCGCCACGGCGCCCGCCTGCTGCTGCTCCACGTGGTGGAGCGCTACTCCCTGGAGACGCTGCGGCGGCTCGGGGCCGCCGCCGGGGCGGGGCCATTGCCGGAACTGGTGGAGCGGGCGCGGGAGGTCCTCGCCGAGCGCTCCGCCCGGCTGGCCCAGACCCACGGGATCGCCGTGCAGCCGGAGGTGGCGGTCGGCCGGGTGTACCGGGAAATCGTCGATCGGGCCGGCGCCCGGGGCGCGGCCCTCACGGTGATCGGCGGGCACGGAGAGCACTTTTTCCGCGACCTGGTCCTGGGGGCCACGGCCCAGAAGGTGGTGCGCCACAACGAGGGACCGACCCTGGTGGTCAAGCAAGGCGCGACCCAGCCTTATGGGCGCGTTCTGGTGCCGGTGGACTTCTCGCCCGGCTCCCGCGCGGCGCTGGAGGCCGCGCGCCGCCTGGCGCCCGATGCCGCCCTCACGATCCTCCACGCCTTCGAGCTGCCCTTCGAGGGCAAGCTCTTTTACGCCGGCGTGGACCGGGACGTGGTGGAGCAATACGTACAGGCGGCCCGGCGGGAAGCCCAGGCGGACCTGGATGCTCTCCTGCTCGAGTGGGGGGCCGAGGGCGAGCGCCCCGAGGCCAAGGTGGTTCACGGCTACGCCCCCGACGTGATCGTGAACGCCGCGCGGCACGACGCCTTCGACCTGGTGGCCCTTGGCGCCCGGGGCCGCTCGGAGCTGGCGCGCTTCGTGCTGGGCAGCGTCTCCCTGCACGTGATGATGGAGGCCCCCTGCGACGTGCTGGTGGTCAACAAGGTTCGCTGAACTCCCGTTTCCAGCCGTGGTCTGCCGTGTATCCAGCGAAGGAGACCCCGAGGGAGGAACCCTATGAATCCTTTGAAGCGACTGGAACAGTTCGGACAATCCTTCTGGATCGATTCCATTTCCCGCGAGCTCATCGCCTCCGGCCAGCTCGCCCGGCTCATCGCTGAGGACGGGCTCAAGGGGCTCACGTCCAATCCGGCTATCTTCGAGCAGGCCATCGCCCAGGGCCGCGAGTACGCCGCCGCCGTTCGGCAGGCCCTGAAGGAGGGCGATCCGCCCCCGGAGGAGCTCTACGAAGCGCTGGCCATCGCCGACATCCGGGACGCGGCCGACGTTCTGCACCCGGTGTTCGAGGCCACGGGCGGCCGCGACGGCTACGTGAGCCTGGAGGTTTCCCCGCGCCTCGCCCACGACACCCGGGCCACTGTCGAAGAAGCCCGCCGGCTGTGGCGCCGGGTGGATCGTCCCAACCTGATGCTGAAAGTGCCGGCGACGCCGGCGGGGCTGCCGGCCATCGAGACTCTCATCGCCGAGAGCATTAACGTCAACGTGACCCTGCTCTTCTCCCGGGCCGTGTACGAGAAGGTGGCCCAAGCGTACATGGCGGGCCTGGAAAAGCGCCTGGCCGCGGGCCTCAGCCTCGATTCCATCGCCAGCGTCGCCAGCTTCTTCGTGAGCCGCATCGACACGGCCGTGGACGGCCTGCTCGACGAGCGGCTGGAGGCGGGAGTGTCCGGCGCGGAGCGCGCCCGGCTCGAAGGGCTGCGGGGACGGGTGGCGATCGCCAACGCCAAGCTGGCTTACCAGTCCTACAAGGCCCTCATCGCCTCCGAGCGCTGGCGGCGGCTCGCGGCCCGGGGCGCGCGGACCCAGCGCCTGCTGTGGGGCTCCACCAGTACCAAGAACCCGGCCTACCGGGACGTGGTTTACGTGGAGGAGCTGATCGGTCCGGACACCGTCAATACCATGCCCCCCGCCACCATCGACGCCTTCCGCGACCACGGCCGGCCGCGGGCGAGCCTGGAGGAAGGGGTGGAGGAGGCGCGGCGCGTCTTGGAGCGGCTGGCGGAGGCGGGCATCGCCCTGGAAGAGGTCACCGACCGGCTGCTGGACGATGGAGTACGGCGCTTCGCCGAAGCCTACGACCGGCTGCTCGCCGCCGTGGCCCGGGCGCGCCACGCGGCGTGAGGGCTGCGCCGCTTGGGCGGAGCCGGCCCAAGCGGCGCTCCGCGTCGAAAACAAGCCCCCCGGAGGCGCGCTTCTCTCCGGGCCGTCACTTTCAAGGGGAGGACGATGTCATGAACGAGACTGCGACTGCGAGCGGGGTGACCGGCCCCCTTTCCCCCGAAGAGCTGCGGCGCATCGACGCCTACTGGCGCGCCGCCAACTACCTCTCCGTGGGCCAGATCTACCTCTACGACAACCCATTGCTGAAGGAGCCCTTGGCGCTTGCCCACGTGAAGCGCCGGCTCCTGGGCCACTGGGGCACCACGCCGGGGCTCAATTTCATCTACGCCCATCTTAACCGGGCGATCCGGGCTTATGACCTGGACATGATCTTCGTCTGCGGGCCGGGCCATGGGGGACCGGCGCTCGCCGCTAATGCCTGGCTCGAGGGCACCTACAGCGAACTCCATCCGGCGCTGTCCCGGGACGAGGAGGGCATGGGGCGGCTGTTCCGGCAGTTCTCCTTTCCCGGCGGCATCGGCAGCCACGCCACACCCGAGATCCCCGGCTCGATCCACGAGGGCGGCGAGCTGGGCTACGCCCTGGCCCACGCCTTCGGCGCCGCCTTCGACAACCCGGGGCTGATCGTGGCCTGCGTGGTGGGAGACGGAGAGGCGGAAACGGGGCCGCTGGCCACCGCCTGGCATTCCAACAAGTTCCTGAACCCGGCGCGCGACGGAGCGGTGCTGCCCATCCTGCACTTGAACGGCTACAAGATCGCCAATCCCGCGGTGCTCGCGCGCATCCCCAGGACCGAGCTGGAATCGCTCTTCGTCGGCTATGGCTACCAGCCCCACTTCGTCGAGGGACACGAGCCCGAGCCCATGCACCAGCAGATGGCGGCGACGCTCGATCGCGTTTTCGACGAGATCCGCGAGATCCAAGAGCACGCGCGGGGCGGACGGCTCGCCGCACGCCCGCGCTGGCCGATGATCGTGCTGGTAACTCCCAAGGGCTGGACCGGCCCGAAGGAGGTGGACGGGAAGAAGACCGAGGGCTTCTGGCGCTCTCACCAGGTGCCTCTGTCCGGGCTCGCCCAGAACCCGGAGCACCTGAAGCTGCTGGAGCGCTGGTTGAAGAGCTACCGGCCCGGGGAGCTGTTCGACGAGCGCGGGCGGCCCAGGCCCGAGCTGACGGCGCTGGCGCCCTCTGGGGAGCGGCGTATGGGGGCCAACCCCCACGCCAACGGCGGGCTCTTGCTGAAGGCGCTGCGACTTCCCGACTTCCGCGACTACGCGGTGGACGTGCCCAAGCCCGGGCAGGCGGTGGCGGAAGCGACCCGGGTGATGGGCCGCTACTTGCGCGACGTGATGAAGCTGAACGGCGAGGCGCGCAACTTCCGCGTGTTCGGGCCCGATGAGACCGCCTCCAACCGGCTCGATGCCCTGTTCGAGGTGACCGATCGGAGCTGGATGGCGGAAATCCTGCCCGAGGACGAGCATCTCGCCCCCGACGGGCGGGTGATGGAGATCCTCTCCGAGCACACCTGCCAGGGATGGCTGGAAGGCTATCTCCTTACCGGACGCCACGGGCTGTTCTCCAGCTACGAGGCGTTCATCCACATCGTGGACTCCATGTTCAACCAGCACGCCAAGTGGCTCAAGGTGGCCAAGGAAGTCCCCTGGCGGCGTCCCATTGCGTCGCTTAACATCCTGCTCACCTCCCACGTATGGCGCCAGGACCACAACGGCTTCTCTCACCAGGACCCGGGATTCATCGACCTGGTGGTGAACAAGAAGGCGGACATCGTGCGCGTCTATCTGCCCCCGGACGCCAACACCCTGCTCGCCGTGACCGAGCGCTGCCTGCAGAGCCGTAACTTGGTAAACGTGATCGTGGCGGGCAAGCAGCCCGCGCCCCAATGGCTGGACATGGACGCGGCGGTGAAGCACGTGGCGGGCGGGATCGGCATCTGGGCCTGGGCGAGCAACGACCAGGGGGCGGAGCCCGACGTGGTCATGGCCTGCGCCGGGGACGTGCCGACTCTGGAGACCCTGGCCGCTGTGACCCTGCTGCGCCGCTACGTGCCGGAACTCAAGGTGCGGGTGGTGAACGTGGTGGACTTGATGACGCTGCAGCCCCGGGAGGAGCATCCCCACGGCCTCTCAGACCGGGAGTTCGACGGGCTCTTCACCACCGACAAGCCCATCATCTTCGCCTACCACGGCTACCCCTGGCTCATCCACCGGCTCACCTACCGGCGCACCAACCACAAAAACCTCCACGTGCGCGGCTACAAGGAGGAGGGCACCACCACCACCCCCTTCGACATGGCGGTGTTGAACGACCTGGACCGCTTCCATCTGGCCATGGACGTGATCGACCGGGTGCCCAAGCTGGGCTACGCCGCGGCCTACGCCAAGCAGGCGCTGCGGGACAAGTTGATCGACCACCGGCACTACATCGAGCGTTACGGAGAAGACATGCCGGAGGTGCTCGACTGGAAGTGGCCGGGCTAGAACCTGTTTCAAGTCTGCCTGCGTCGCAGGGTGCCCTGTAGCGTGGGCTTCAGCGCACCGCCCCAAGGGTCCTTACCCGAGGGTGGCGCGTTTCGCCTTGTTCAACGTACACCGCAACTTGGCCGCGGATGCCCGCAGAGGAGAAACTCGTCTCGACCTTTATCCGTGAAGATCCGTGTTCATTCGTGGCTTGCCTCCAGCCCGCGCGCCGGCGTGAAAGTGCAAGGGCGTTGATCTGGATCAAGGCCGAGCCCAGGAAACGGGCTAGGCTTCCCGTCAAAAGACCGATGGACGCTCTCTCCGCCCCCTGCTCGAGGTTCTGCGGGCTTGGGGCGAACCGCACCGAGGAGGGATCGTGGCACCGTCCGTATGCTGCTATTACAGAGCCAATTCCATCACGCTGCACGTCAGGGGCGCTTTTGACCGGCAGGCAAGCGAGCAGAGTATAGGCGCCTATGAGCGTGTTCCCTGTGCCTGGCGCAAGCAGCTTATCGTGATTCTTGAAGCGTTGGACAAAGTGGAGGGCAGAGCGCTGGACACGCTGCTGTACTTCTGCGAGCGCTCCCTCAACCCGCACCGGGAAATCCACCTGGTCCGCTGCGACCCTCTGGTGGGCCAGATCTTGCGCAACGCGGGGCTAGAGGCGTATTACCACATATATGAGGAGCCGTTGCGCCGCACGGCGTGAAGACTGCGCCCGGGGTTGAGCCGGGGGCGGACGCTTAGCCCAAGGGAATGCCGGTCGCGGCCCAAGCGGGACGCAAGCGCGGAGGTGACCTATGTACCAGCGGATCTTTGTTCCCATTGACGGCAGCCCGGCCTCCAGCGCGGCGCTCGCCGAGGCGATCGGGCTCTCCAAGAAGCTCGGGGCCGCGATGAGGCTTGCCCATGTGTACGAGAGCTTGCGCCATACCGGCTCGGAGGGATTCATCGACCTCACCGAGCGGCTCAAGGAGGAGGGGAAGTTCCTCCTGGCCGAGGCGCAGAAACGGTGCGCCGAGTCGGGGGTGGAGGCGGATACCGTGCTGGTGGACGCCGCGGGCCGGCGGATCGCCACCGCCATCGTGGAGGAGGCCGCCCGCTGGGGAGCCCAGCTCATCGTCATGGGCACCCACGGCCGCCACGGGTTCGAGCACCTGATCCTGGGCAGCGTGGCAGAGGGCGTCGTCCGGCGCGCGGCCACGCCCGTGCTGCTGATCCGCGCCAGGTGAGCCCTGCTGCCTCGCTTTCCTCGCCCGGCGCCGGCGGCGCGGCCCGCTACCAGATGGAGACCGTCCTGCCCTCCGCCCGCAGCCGGTCGGCCCGGGCCTGGAGGAAGCGCTGGAAGTTGGGCTCACCCCGGTAGCCCTTGCTCGCCACGTAGTCCAGGGCGGTCTGGAAGTGGAAAGGCCTCAAGTACGCTTCCACCCGGAAGACCTCCCGGCCCCGCTCGTCGAAGAACACCACCGACGGGGCGAAGCCCACTTTGAGCTTGCGCCCCCACTCCCCTTCGGTGAGCCGCTCCCCGGTGGGCGTCACCAGGGGCTGCGTGCCCAGCAGGTTCACCCGCGCCACGTCGAAGCGCTGGAGCAGGGCCAGGGTCTCCGGCGCCTTGAAGGTGACCGTGTGCAGCTCGTCGCACGGGGCGCAGTCCGGCTGCTCGAACAGCACCGCCAGGGGCCGGCTCGCCGGCACCTTGTCCCGCTGCAGGACCAGGGGCGGCTTCATGAAAAAGGGCTGGTCGCGGAGCTTCCCGCTCTGGGCGCCAGCGGCTTTCGCCAGGTATTCGGGAAAGCTCATCCGGCTCTCCAACCGCTGACTCACGTAATCCAGGGCGGCGCGGAACTTGGGCGGCGGGTAGTAGCCGTTGGCCCGCAGCACCACGTCGCCCTTCTCGTCCAGGAACAGGAGCGTGGGGGTGAACTGCACCTTGAGGTGGGCGGCGAACTCCTTTTCGCTGCGCTCCTTGCCGTCGATCCAGGTGACCGGGCGATCCCCCCAGATGTTGATGGCGATCACGTCGAAGTGCTTGCGCGTCGCCTCGACGATGTCCTTCTGGGCGAAGTTCACTTCCATCAGGGTCTTGCAGTAGGGGCAGCCGTCCTGGCCGAAATACACCATGAGGCGCTTGCCCGCGGCCGCGGCCTCCCGGATGTCTTCCTTGAAGTCCAGGAAGCTCACCTTGAACCAGTCGGGAAGATGGATTTCGTTGGGGCTCGGGACGAGCTCGGAAGCTTTTTCCGCCGCCCAGACGCTGCCGGCCCACGCCAGGAGGGCGGCGGCGCAAAAACGTAACACTTGCCTCATCGTTTCCTCCTCTCGAAACCCTTTCAATACTCGGCTGAGGCTCGACTTATTCCCCGCCGCCGAGCGGTGGGACCGGGATCGGGCGGAGCGCCCCGTCGAGCAGGGTGCTCCGGGCGTTCATTCGTTGGACGCGCGCCCTGGGCGGCGGGTTCGGGTTTCCGAGCCCATGGGGCTATACTTCAACTTTTTTGGAGCTTTCGAGCTTGCGCCAGCGGCTCGCCACCGGAATCCTATGATGCCACAAGACCCTGCTGAGACCGATGTTTTGCCGCCGTCGCCTGCTGGGCGCTCGCCATCGCCCGAGGCGGTGGCGGCCTGGCGGCGGCAGCTTCGCCCGCTCCTGATCGCCCGGCGCGCCCGCCTGGACCCGGCGATTCGCAGCCGCTGCCAAGCCGCCATCACCCGGCTCATCGAGGAGACGTTCCCCGTCGGCCAGGGGTGGCTCGTAGGCCTGTGCTGGCCGTACAAGGGGGAGTACGACGCCCGTTTTCCGGCCCGCACTTTCCGTCGCCGGGGCGCGGTCACGGCGCTACCCGCCGTAGTGGACAAGCGGGGCCCCTTGGAATTCCGGGTCTGGTGGCCCGGGGCGCCCACCCGGGCCGAGGTGTTCGGCATTCCGGTGCCGGTGGGCACCCAGGTGGTCACCCCCCACGTGGTCTTCGTGCCTCCCGTGGCGTTCGACGACCGGGGTTATCGCCTGGGCTACGGCGGCGGCTACTTCGACCGCACTCTGGCCGCCACCCGGCCGCGGCCCATCGCCGTCGCGGTGGCCTACGAGATGCAGCGGCTGCCGGACTTGCACCCCCAGCCCCACGACATCCCCATGGATTTCATCGTGACGGAGGCGGGGGTGCGCCTGGTAGACGGGGAGGGGACCCGGTTCGTCGACGGGCCCACGGCCCGGGCCCACTTCGCGGCTTTGGCCCGGGCCCGGGGGCTGCCGCAGGTCGACCCGTCCCTCTGGGGGGAAGAGCAGGCGTCGCCGCCCTGCTACGCGCGGGATTTTCCGGGTTACTTCGGCGAGGAATAGCCCGGGCCCTGCCACTTCGCGGGGCCGCGGCCCATCAAACGCCTTCGGGCGGCGCTCCCCAGCGGGCGATCAGGGTATTCGCCACGCCCAGGTGGTCCAGCACCCGGGCCACAACGAAATCCACCAGGGCGTCCACCGTAGCGGGCCGGTGATAGAAGCCCGGGTTCGCGGGAAGGATGACCGCCCCGGCTCGGGCGAGCTTCAGCATGTTTTCCAGGTGGATCGCCGACAGGGGCGTCTCCCGGGGCACCAGGATGAGAGGGCGGCGCTCCTTGAGCATCACGTCGGCGGCGCGCTGGATCAGGTTCTCCGCCAGGCCCGCGGCGACGGCGGCAAGGGTCCCCATGGTGCAGGGGCAGATGACCATGGCATCGGCCGGGTTGGACCCGGAAGCGACGGGGGCGAACCATTCCTCCCGCCCGAACACCCGCAATTGCTCCGGCTGGGCGCGGAAGCGCTCGGAAAGCCAGGCTTGGGCTTCCGCGGCCCGGCCGGGCAGGCCGAGGTCCATCTCCTGGCGCGCCACCACCTGGGCCACCTGGGAATAGATCAAATACACCTGCACCCCGGCGCCGATCAGGCATTCCAGGAGCCTCACCCCGTAGGGCATGCCCGAGGCCCCGGTGAAGGCCAGGGTGACCGTCTTCACCGGGCCTCCGCGGCAGACGATGGGAGGACCGGGTCCGGCTCTCCGGCGCTCGCGAGCAGCCGCGCGGCCACCAATCCGTTCACGGTGCCGAAGACGAGGGCGGCCAGGGCGAACACCGGCGAGAGCTTGAGCACCGCGGTTGCTGGCAGGAGCCAGGCCGCGGCCAGGGCGAGCTGGCCCGCCACGTGGGCAAGCGCGGCGATCACGCTGTGGGACACCGGGCCGAACCAGGTCCGGGGCAGCCGGCAGGCCAGGGCCAGAGCCCCGAGGCTCGCGCCGGCGCCGGCCAGGCTCAGGAAGAAGCCCGGAGTGAAGAAGCTGCCGAAGGCGATCGCCGCCGCCACCACCCGCAGCAGGGACACCCAGGCCGCGGTGGCGAACCCGTAACGCGCCAGTACCACCAGCACCACGATGTTGGCGAGCCCCGGCTTCACGCCGGGGATCGGGGTGGGGATGGCGGCGTCCACCAGCGCCAGGCCCAGGGCCCAGGCGGCGAGCCGGGCGAGGCGGCGATCCTCCGCGGTGACCGAAAGCTCAATAGGCGAGGGAGTCATAACGTCGGGTCGCGCCCGCCAGCTCCACGCTCACCTGGTTGGGCAGGCACACCGCCACGTCGCCGGGGTGGGCCAGCCAGCCCCGCTTGACGCAAAGCTGGAGGGGGCTCGGGTCGGCTTCCACCCGCACCCGGCCTTCGGCCACCCGTATGCGGGTCTCGCCCAGGGGTCCGGGGACGCTCATTACCCGATCCCGGTGGAGATCCAGCTCGGCGAACACCTGTCCCCCCGCCCGGACCAGGGCCCGCTCGGCCGCCCCGGGCCGCCAGGCATGCAGGGCGAGGAGCGCGGTGAGGGCCGCGGCGGCGGCGAGCACCAGGACGTCGCCCGCTTTCACCGGCAGCCCGAAGGGCACGGAACGAATGCGCCGAGGCATCCGGCTACTTTAGCACGAGTCAGGAAAGCTCCCGGTGGCGCACCAGCACCTGGTATTCGGCGCGAAAATGGGCGGCGAGGCGCTCCACCATGTACACCGAACGGTGCTGGCCGCCGGTGCAGCCCAGGGCTACGGTCAGGTAGCTGCGGTTGTCCTGGATGAAGCAGGGAAGCCAGTTGGAGACGAAAGCGTGGATGTCGGCCAGCATGCGCGCCACGTTGGGGATGCTTTCGAGGAACGCGATCACTTCCGGGTCCTTGCCCGTCAGGGGCCGCAGCCGCGGATCGTAATGGGGGTTGGGCAGGCAGCGCACGTCGAACACCAGGTCCGCGTCCAGGGGGATGCCGTGCTTGAAGCCGAAGGACTGGAACAGCAGCGTCAGCCGCGAGCGGTCGATGTGGATGAAGTCCTTCACCCAACTGCGCAGCGTGTTGGGCGAAAGCTCGCTGGTGTCGATGCGGTGGGCGCCGTCGGCGATGTCGGCCAGCAGCTCCCGCTCCCGCTCGATGCACTCGGGAAGGGTGAGCTCGCCGGTGGCGAGCGGGTGGCGCCGGCGCGTCTCGGAGAAGCGCTGGACCAGGGTTTCCGTGTTCGCCTCGAGAAACAGCAGGCGCGCGTCCACCCCCCGCGCCCGCAGGGCCGCGATCTGGGCGGGCAGCAGCTCAAGGCCGTCGCCGCTCCTCGCGTCGATGGAAACGGCCGCCCGGGCGTAACCGTGGCGCTCGAAGTAGGCGGCCGTCTCGGGAAGGAGCCGCACGGGGAGGTTGTCCACGCAGTAGTAGCCGGCGTCCTCGAGCACCTTGAGGGCGATGCTCTTGCCCGATCCGGAGAGGCCACTGATGAAAATGATCTGCATGGGCCGGGCCATGGCGAAGCCGGAAGAGGGCGCTCGGCAGGCTCGGGCGTCCGCCCCTCGGCCTCAATCGTCCGCTTCCGGCGGAGCGCCCTCGTTCGTCATGTGGCGCTCGTGGCGGCGGATGAACTCCCGCGTGCTGTCGTAGCCGCGCAACTGCAGGATGGTGTTGCGCACTGCCGCCTCCACCAGCACGGCGAGGTTCCTCCCGGCGGCGACGGGGATGTTCACCCGCCGCACGGGAACGCCCAGCACCTCCTCGAAGCTCGCCTCCAAGGGCAGCCGCTCCATGGAGGCGAGGTCGGTGCCGGCGGGCCGTTCCAGGTGGACGATGAGCTTCAGGTTCATTTTCGGGCGCACCGAGGTCTCGCCGAAGATGGTGCGGATGTTGAGGACCCCGAGGCCGCGCACCTCGAGAAAGTCCCGCAGCAGGGGCGGGCAGCGCCCCTCTAGCGTCTCGGGCGCCACCCGGTAGATCTCCACGATATCGTCGGCCACCAGCCCGCTGCCGCGGGAGATGAGCTCCAGGCCCAGCTCGCTCTTGCCCACGCCCGAGTCTCCCGTGATCAGCACCCCCATGCCCAGCACGTCGAGGAACACGCCGTGCATGGACACGGACGGGGCGAGGGCCTTGTGCAGGTAATGCCGCAGCAGCCACATGAGCTCCAGGCTCGCCTGGGGCGAGGCGAGGAGCGGCGTGGCGGTCTCGTCGGCGAGCCTCTTCAAGATCTCCGGCGGCTTTTCGTCGCCTGCCACGATGAAGCACACCGTTCCCGTCTCGAACAACTGGTGCAGGGGCGCCGCGTCCAGGTGGGAGATGTAGTCCGTCTCCGAGGTGGAGAGCACCTGGATCCAGTTGGGATGGATGAAGTTGAGGTGGCCGATCAGGCCTTTGGTGGAATGCAGGATCGCCTCCGAGTCGAGGAACTTGGACGCGCCTTCCCGTCCCGCGACCCAGCGCAGGGCCAGTTTTTCCCGGTTGTCCTCAAACAGCCGCGCTACGCTGACTCGGGGCATGCGGCTCCCAGTTTTCGAACAGCAGATGCACGTCGTGGGGGGTCTTGGCCGCGAGCAGCCTCTCCCGGAACGACTTGTCGCTGAACATCTGCGCCAGCTCGGAGAGGATCTGCAGGTGCTGGTCGGTGGCCCGCTCCGGCACCAGCAGCACGAAGATGAGCTGCACGGGCTTGTTGTCCGGGGCATCGAAGGCGATGGGATCGCGCACGCGCACGAACGCGCCCACCGCCTCCTTGAGGCCCTTGATGCGCCCGTGGGGGATGGCCACCCCCTGGCCCAAGCCGGTGGAGCCGAGCTTCTCGCGCGCGAACAGGCAGTCGAAACAGAGGCTGCGGGCGATGTGCATCTGGTTCTCGAACAGCAGCCCCACCTGCTCGAAGACGCGCTTCTTGCTGGCGCACTCCAGGTCGAGGAGGATGTGGGATTCGGGAAGCAGCTTGGCGATCAGGTTCATGGTGCGTCGTCAGAAAAAGATCGCGGCCCGGCGGACGCGGGGGCCTGCCGGCGCCCGGGTAGCGCGGGCCCCTTTCCGCGGGCCGTCCAGGACGGTCTCCACGGCTTCCTATTCACTGGACATTTGCTTCAGGCTCGCGCCGTTGCGCCGGTCGACCTGCTTCTCCTTGTGCCGCAGCACGGTGCGGTCGAGCTTGTCCGCTAGGCTGTCGATGGCGGCGTACATGTCCGCGTCGTCGGCCTCGGCGAAGAGGTCCTTGCCGCGCACGCGCACGGTGGCCTCCGCCTTGTGGCTCGCTTTTTCCACCGAGAGGATCACGGTCACGTCGATCACGTGGTCGAAGTGCCGGGTGACCCGCGCGAGCTTGGAGGTCAGGTAATCGCGGATCGCCGGCGTCACGTCGATGTGATGTCCGGTCACGGTGAGGTTCATGGCGTCTCCTCTGTCAAAGGGATTTGCGCAGGTTCGCCGGAAGGATCTGCATGGATTCGCGGTACTTGGCGACGGTGCGGCGCGCCACCATGATGCCCTGCTGGCCGAGAATCTCGGAAATCTGGCTGTCGGAGAGGGGGCGCCGGGAATCCTCCGCGCTCACCAGTTGCTTGATGAGGGCGCGGATGGCGGTGGCGGAACAGGCGCCGCCCGCTTCCGTCTGTACGTGGCTGCCGAAGAAGTACTTGAGCTCGAAGGTGCCCCGCGGGGTGAGCATGTACTTCTGGGAGGTCACCCGCGACACGGTGGACTCGTGCAGCCCCAGCGTCTCGGCGATCTCCCGCAGTACCAGCGGGCGCATGGCCACCTCGCCGTGCTCGAAGAAGTGCCGCTGGCGGTCCACGATGGCCTGGGAGACCCGCAGGATGGTGTCGAAGCGCTGCTGCACATTCTTGATCAGCCACTTCGCCTCCTGGAGCTGGGCCGCGAGCTGCTGGTGGCTCGCGTCCCGGTTGCGGCTCAGGATGTCGGCGTACATGCGGTTGATGCGCAGCTTCGGCATCGCCTCGGGGTTCAAGCTCGCGACCCAGACCCCTTTCACCTTCTTGACGATCACGTCCGGCACCACGTAGCGGGTCTCGACCTGGGCGAAGTCCGAGCCCGGCCGCGGGTTGAGCCGCGTGATCAGGGTCTGCACCTGCTTGAGGCAGGCGTCGTCGCAGCCTAGGAGGCGCTTCAGCTTGTTGTAGTCCCGGGCCGCCAGCGTTTCCAGGTGGTTTTCCACCACCGCGAGCGCCTCTTTCAAGCGGGGCGTGTCCTCCGGGAGGGCCTTCAACTGCAGCAACAGGCACTCCTTGAGGTTGCGCGCGCCGACGCCCGGGGGGTCTAGGCTCTGCAGGTGTCGGAGGGCGATCGCCAGCTCGTCCCGTTCCACGCCCAGCTCCGGGGGCAGCAGCGCCAGGAGCTCGTCCAGGTCCTGGGTGAGGTAGCCGTCGTCGTCCAGGGCGTCCACCAGGAGCTGGGTGAGCCTGCGGTCGCGCTCGGAAAGCTGGGTGAGGCTCAACTGCCAGTACAAGTGCTCACGCAGGGTGGGGGTGTCGGCGGCGAGCTGGGGATAGCCCATGTCCTCGCCGTCGTCCCGGGAACCGTGGTAGGAGCCCTCGTCCTCGATCCAGCCCGAATCCGGGGCGCTGCCCGCCTCCGGCGCCTCCGCCCCCGCGCCGGGCGCCGGCGCGTCCAGGGACTCGATACGGGGCTCCGCGCGCTCGGAAGAAAACGCGGGCGGCGACTCTTCGTCCTCCTCCCGTTCGAGCAAGGGGTTTTCCTGCAGGATGCGCTCCACCTCCTGGTTCAGCTCCAGAGTGGAGAGCTGGAGGAGCCGAATGGACTGCTGCAACTGGGGCGTCAGCGCGAGGTGCTGCGTCAGCTTAAGCTGCAGGGAAGGCTTCATGGGGCCGGGACGGGGTGCGGAATGAAAGTTGCTCTATTGGCTTAACGCCATGATTTATAGTCTGAAATTCTCGCCCAGATAGACCTTGCGAACGCTCTCATTATAAATGATTTCCTCCGGTTTGCCGTTGGCCAGGACCAGCCCCTCGTTGATGATGTAGGCCCGGTCGCAGATCCCCAGGGTTTCGCGCACGTTGTGGTCGGTGATCAGGATGCCGATGCTTCGCTCCTTCAGGAAGCCCACGATCTTCTGGATGTCGAGCACGGCGATGGGATCGACGCCGGCGAAGGGCTCGTCGAGCAGGATGAAGCGCGGGCGGCTGGCCAGCGCCCGGGCGATCTCCACGCGCCGGCGCTCGCCGCCGGAGAGGCTTACGGCGGGGCTTTCGCGCAGGTGGGTGATGTGCAGCTCGTGGAGCAGGTCCTCCAGCTCGTTTTCCACCTCGTCGGGATCGTCGGTGTGCAGCTCCAGCACCGCCCGGATGTTGTCGGCCACGTTGAGGCGCCGGAAGATGGAGGCCTCCTGGGGGAGGTAGGAGAGCCCCAGCCGGGCGCGGCGGTGGATCGGCATGTGGCTGAGCTCCCGGTCGTCCAGGAAGATGCGGCCTCGGGTGAGGGGCACCAGCCCCACCATCATGTAGAAGCAGGTGGTCTTCCCCGCCCCGTTGGGTCCCAGCAGGCCCACCACCTCGCCGCTCGCCACCTCCAGGGAGACGTCCTTGACCACCGTGCGGGAGCGGTAGCGTTTTTCCAGTCGCTCGACCCTGAGGGTGCTCATGGCGTATCCCATCGAGATCGTATGTTGCGGCGGGCGGAGGGGAACGGGCTTCAGCGCGGGCGGCCGCCGGCAGAGCCTTGCGCGCGCTCCTGGGGGTCGCGGCTCTTCGGCTGGATCACGGCGCGCACCCGGCCCGACGAGCCGCTCGCCTTGTTCTCCCCCTTGGCGGATCCCAGCACGCGGAACAGCTCGGTCTGGGCGCTGTAGGAGATGTAGCTTCCCCGCACCTCGTCCTGGCCGCGGCGCATGCGCGCGTCCTCGAACAGCTCCAGGGTCTCGGTGCGGCTGTCGTACTCCATGCGCTTGGCCCAGCCTTCGATCCACTCGTCGGTGCCCTCCCGCTTTTGGCGGAAAGACGCGGGATCGCCGTAGGCCACACCGCGCTGGAAACCGTCCGCGCTCTGAGTCACCACCAGGCGGTCGGCCCGGATGGTGAGGGTGCCCTGGGTAAGCACCACGTTGCCGGTGAACACCGCCGTCTTCTTGGCGTCGTCGAAGGTGCCGCTGTCCGCCTCCAGGTAGACCGGCTGCTCCCGGTCGGGTTTCGGCGCCTGGGCAAGAGCGGTTCCCCAGGCGAGCGCCGCCGCGGCGAGCAACGGGGCGAGCCACGTCCCGGCCCGATCAACGCCCGTTCGCCAGCGCATAGCGGCCTTTGATCCTCTGGATCGTCACGGTCTGCGTCTTCCGGTCGAATTCTAAGCCAACGCCGTGGATCACGGTATTCGCGTCCTCCAGCGTCACGGGCTGATCGGTCCTCGCCAGCTCCTGGCCGGGGAGGATGTGGAGGTAGCTGGTGGTGAGCACCGCCCCGCCTTCCTCGATGCCGCCGCCCCGTTCGATGCGAACCTCGTCCATCAGGTGCACGTGCTCGCCGTCGGCGGTGATCGTTCCCCGGCGGGCGGAGACGTGCACCGGGGGCTTCTCCGGCTCGGTGATCAGCACCCGCGGCTCCTCCACGTGGGCCGTGTCGTCGTCCGGGTAATGGATGAGCCGCCGGCCCGTGATCACGTAGCGGGAGCGGCCGTCTGGGCCGAGCTGCACCGCGGAGAAGCCCTCGGCGATGAAGTCCGGGTCGTGGCGCAGGGTGGCGGTGAGGTCCGGCGCCGGCGGCTGCACCGCGCGGTCCAGCCAGTAGGTGAGGGCCGCCAGCGCCGCGAGGAGCAGCAGGGGAAAAAAGGAAGCCAGGCGATCCAGGGCGCGAAGGTGATCCACAGCGAGAGTTGCGGCGCTCAACGCAGGTAAGGCGCGAGAGCGCCGTCCAAGGTTCCTTGGGCCCACATGATCAGCTCGCAGGCCTCGCGCACCGCGCCGCGACCGCCCTTCGCCCGGGTGACGAAGTGGGCGTGCCGCCTGACCAGGGCCGGCGCGTCGGGCACGGTGATGGCCAGTCCGCAACGGCGCATCACCGGCAGGTCCACCACGTCGTCGCCCATGTAAGCCGCTTCCCGCCCTTCCAGTCCCATTTCCCCCAGCAGCTTTTCCAGCACCGAGGCCTTGTCGTCGACGCCCTGGAACAGGAATTCCACCCCCAGGTTGCGTGCCCGTTGCTCCACCAGCCGGGAACTGCGGGCAGTGATGACGGCGAGATGCACTCCCGTGGCGGCCAGCATCTTGAGCCCGTGGCCGTCCAGGGTGCCGAACGCCTTCAGCGCGTCGCCGGCCTCCGCGTAGTAGAGCCGCCCGTCGCTCAGCACCCCGTCCACATCGAAGGCGGCGAGGCGGATCAAGCGGGCGCGGGCGAGAAGCGGATTCATGGAGCGGGCGCTGGCGGCGCAGAGGAGCCCGTGGAAGGGGGCGAACCCTCGGTGCGTAACGGTGGGCAAGTATAGCAGAGCCCGGCCGGAGTCCGTCCGGCCGCTGTCCCAAATTCCGGCCGGTAGGGCATGATTACGGCCCATGCTCCACGACACCCTCCAGATCGCCCTCATCGTCCTCGCCGCCGCGGTGACGGTGGTGGTGGCGTTCCGCCGGCTCGGCCTGCCGCCCCTCCTGGGCTACCTGCTGGTGGGCATCCTGGTGGGGCCCCACACCCTGGGCTGGGTGGCGGAGAGCGCCGAGGCGAGCTACCTGGCGGAGTTCGGCGTGGTGTTCCTCATGTTCACCATCGGGCTGGAGTTCAGCCTGCCGCGCCTGCGCACCATGCGGCGGGAGGTGTTCGGCTTCGGCGCCGCTCAGGTGGTTTCCACCATCGTGCTCGTCATGCTGCTCGCCGCCGCCCTCGGGGCCTCGTGGCAGGCAGGCTTCGCCATGGGCGCGGTGCTCGCCATGTCCTCCACCGCCATCCTGGGCAAGATGCTGGCTGAGCGCCTCGAGCTCAACGCCCCCCACGGGCGGGCCATCATCGGCGCCGCCCTGTTCCAGGACCTGGCGGTGGTGCCCCTCCTGATCGCGATCCCTGCCCTGGCCCGTCCGGGGGAGGAGCTCGCTTGGGCGCTCGGCCTGGCAGTCATCAAGGCGGCGCTGGTGCTGTTCGTTATCCTGGTGCTGGGGCAGCGGCTGATGCGGCCCTGGTTCCACCTGGTGGCGCGGCAGAAGTCTTCCGAGCTTTTCATCCTCAACGTGCTGCTCACCGTTTTGGGGCTCGCCTTCCTTACCCAGCAGGCGGGGTTGTCGCTCGCGCTGGGCGCGTTTCTCGCCGGCGTGCTCATCTCCGAGACCGAGTACCGCTACCAGGTGGAGGAGGACATCCGGCCGTTCCGCGAGGTGCTGCTGGGCTTCTTCTTCGTCACCATCGGCATGCTCCTCGACTGGCGGGCGGTGGTCGCCAACTGGGCCTGGGTGGCGGCCACCTTCGCTCTGCTGGTGGCGGCCAAGGGGGCCCTCATCGCGGCTCTCTCCCGGCTGGTGGGCACCGATCCCGGCGTGGCGCTGCGCACCGGGCTGGCGCTCGCCCACGCCGGGGAGTTCGGCTTCGTGCTGCTGCAGCTCGCGGGCCGCCACGCCGTGGTCGATCCCGCGGTCATGCAGTCCCTGCTGGCCGGCATGGTGCTGTCCATGCTGGCGGCGCCGTTCCTGATCCAGTACAGCGAGCCCCTGGTGCGCCGCTTCGCTTCCGGAGAGTGGATGGCGCGCGCCCTGGAGCTGCACCGCATCGCGGTGCAGACCATGAGCGCAGAGGGGCACGTGATCATCTGCGGCTACGGCCGCAGCGGCCAGAACCTGGCGCGGATGCTGGAGCGCGAAGGAGTGCCTTTCATCGCCCTCGACCTGGACCCCCGGCGCATCCAGGAGGCCGCCGCCGCCGGCGAGAGCGTGGTCTACGGGGACGCGGCGCGGCGCGAGGTGCTGATCGCTGCGGGCCTGAAGCGGGCCAAGGCCCTGGTGGTCACCTACGCTAACACGCCTTCCGCGCTGCGGGTCCTGTCGGCGGTGCACCGGGAGCGGCCCGATCTTCCCGTGCTGGTGCGCACCGTCGATGACAGCGACATCGATGTGCTGCTCGAGGCCGGGGCGGCCGAGGTGGTGTCCGAGATCATGGAAGGGAGCTTGATGCTGGGTTCCCAGGCCCTGTTGCTGCTGGGGGTGCCCCTCAACCGGGTGCTCAAGCGCATCCGCGAAGCGCGCCGCGAGCGCTACGCCCTGTTCCGGGGATTTTTCCGCGGCGAGAGCGACGAGCTCCTGGAATCGCCCGAGAAGCCGCAGCCGCGGCTGCACGGCGTGCTGGTAGCCCCGGGCGCAGCGGCCATCGGCCGCACGCTAGAAGAATTGCGGCTCGGGGAATTGCAGGTGGAAGTCACCGCCATCCGCCGACGCGGTATCCGCGCCCTGGCGCCGACGCCGCAAACGCGGTTGGAGGAGGGCGACGTGGTGGTGCTGCTGGGAACGCCCGAGGCGCTCGCCGCCGCCGAGATGCGGCTGTTGCAAGGGTGAGACACCGCGGGTTCGTCGCTCCGCAGGGTGTGCGGAGCGCAGCCTGCCTGCTCGCACGGATCCCGGCAGGCAGGCGAAACGCACCGCAAGCGCGCCGGTGAGCGGTGCGCCAACGCGTACCCTACAAGTTCTGCGAGCGAGATGCCCTAAATGTTCTTGCAGATCGTGTACTGGGTCGCCCCGTCGTCCACGTAGCTGGTGTCTGTAGGGGCGGTGGCGGGCAGAGGCGAGGTTGTGGTGCCGCGCAGGGAACCCGTATTGGGCTTGCCGTCGTCCAGTTGACTGTCCACGGCGTTGGCGATCTTGCCGGGTAGGTTGGAGGTGCACACCACCAGCCCGCTCAACCCTAGGGCGCCGTTTTGCACCCCGGTTACCCCCCCGACGGCGTTCTGGGGCGGGTTGGCGCTGCCCGCCCCGGTGCTCGGACCCGCCACCAGCCCGGCGAGCCGCAGGTGCTGCCAGAAAAGATTGGACTCTTCCCCGGCTGGCGGGGGATTGGCCGACGGCGTGGCATTGAAATTTCCGCTTACTTGATTATTTCCGTCTCCGGAAGTCGTACCGCTCCAGCGACCGCTGGCATTGGGATCATCCCCCGGAATGGCCCGGTACCGATCCTGGTAGGCATAGTAGGCCACCGAGACGCTGTTCAGGTCGTTCACCACGTTGCGAATCCTCGCCTGGGTGATCATCTCCTGCCCCTTCAGGATCCCTCCCAGGAGCAGCCCGATGATGACCAGCACGATGGCGATCTCGATCAGGGTAAAGCCACGCTCACGTTTCATTTCCGTCTCCGGACACGGCATTGCCCCGGCCGCTGCAAGAACGATGCCACCGGATTCCACCGGGGCTGGTGGGCTTTTTGCTGGCCTCTGCGGGCGTGAATTGGGCTTTTCCAGGGCTTGGGGGATGGATTTCCCGGATGACCGGGTTTCCGGCTGTCGCCGGCCCGACGCCGGTCTGTCGGAAATCCGACGCGACCGACGGGATTCCGACGCTTTCCCGCCAGGGAAGCGCCCAAGCCGCTGGTTATAATGGGTCCGCCACCCCTTGAGAGAGGGCATGTTTGATTCTCCGCCGGACGCTTCCTCCGCGACCCCCGGGCCGGCCATGACGGCGGCCCTTTCCCGTCCTGCCTGGGTCAGGCGCCTGCTCCAGCGGCGCGAAAAACTGCTGGCGGTCATGTTGCTGCTGCTCCACGGGGCGGTGCTCTCCGACCTGCAGGGCCCGTGGGCCCGGGCGCTGCTTCTTACTCATCTGGGCCTGTTTCTCCTGTGGCAGCCCCTGTGGGGCTACGAGCGGCGGCTCGGCACGCCGGCGCTCGTCTTCGTCGGCGCGGCTTCCGCCCTGGTGCTCTTCTGGCTCAACTGGTGGCTGGTAGCCGCCTGGTTCGCGTTCCTCGTCAGCCTGATCGGCGCGCGGGGGTTTGCTGGGCCGTCGCGCGCTTCCCGCCTCTTCGGCCTGGCGGTGCTGGCCTACCTCATGCTGACCCTGCTGCTCTGGGTGGTGCCGAAGCTCTTCATCGCCGGGGCGACCCCTTTCTTCGCCGACGAGCTCGTGCGCTACGCCGCGCCGGTCGGCCTCCTCCTGCTGCTCGCGCTTCCCGTGGGCCGGCCGCCGGAGGCCGGGCGCGAGCCGGTGGATTTCTTGTACGGGCTGCTCCTGTTCCTGGTGGTGATCCTGGTGGTGCTGGGAAGCTTCGCCTTCATGACTCTGAGCCAGGTCGCCTACGTGGAGGCGCTGATCCGCACCCTCCTGGTGGTGGGTTTCCTGTTGAGCCTGCTGGGTCTCCTGTGGAATCCGGCCCACGGCTTGAGCCTGCTGCAGCCGGTTCTGTTCCGCTACCTGCTCAACGTGGGCACGCCTTTCGAGCAGTGGCTCGCCCAGATCGCCGAAGCGGCGGAGCGGGAAACCGACCCAGCGGGGTTCCTGCACACCGCCGCCGAGCGGCTCGCGACGCTTCCCTGGGTGGCGAGCGTAGCCTGGGATTCGCCGGACGGGCAGGGCCGGGTGGGCGAGGAAGCCTCCTCGGTGTGGACCTTCAGCGCCGGGCCGCTCACGCTCCAGGTCTCTTCCCGCTTCACCGTGGGGCCGGCCCTGGTCCTGCACCTGAAGCTGCTCACCGAGATCGTCGCTCGCTTCTACGAGGGAAAGCGCCGGGAGCAGGCCCTCGCCCAGATGGCCCGCATGCAGGCCATCCACGAGACCGGCGCCCGACTTACTCACGACATCAAAAACCTGCTCCAATCCCTCTACGCCCTGGCCTCGGCCTCCCAGCAGGCGGGCGACGCCGAAGGCTTCCAGCGGCTCATGCGGCGCCAGCTCCCCGATCTGGCCCGGCGGCTGGAGCTCACTTTGAGCAAGCTCAAGGACCCCCTCGCCCAGCGCGACGCGGAGGACCCGCCGGTTGCAGCGCGCGCCTGGTGGGAAGCCCTCGAGTCCCGCTACGAGCCCCGCGGGGTGCGCTTCCGGGCGAGCCTCGCCGCAGACGCCCGGATTCCCGGAGCCCTCTTCGACAGCGTTGCGGAGAACCTGCTGGAAAACGCCTTGAAGAAACGCCAACGCTCGCCGGGGCTGGAAATCGACGTGGAGCTCGCCACGGCGAACGGCGGGGCGGTGCTGCGGGTCACCGACACGGGGGAGCCGGTGCCGGCCCGGGTGGCGGGCGCGCTGTTCGAGAAGCCCGTGGCCTCGGAAACCGGGCTGGGGGTCGGCCTCTACCAGGTTTCCCGGGAGGCCGCGCGCCGGGGCTACGCCCTGCGCCTCAAGGAGAACCAGCCGGGCCGGGTGTGCTTCGAGCTGGCGCCGCGGGGAAACGCTTGACGGAACGAGGCCCCGAGTCCTCGCGGGTCAGGGCAGCTTGCCGGCTTGGACCATGCGGTTTTTGAGAATGGACGGGGAGATCCAGACGACCTGGTCGTCGTAAGGGTCGTCAGGATATTTGCCCGGCGAGCGGCTCACGAAGGTCGCATCGTTGTCTGTGTTTTCCTGTTCGTCGCTGTCCCCACTCAAAGGAAGGCGAGTGCCGTTGGGCAGGTAGGCGCCGTAGCCGTTTTTTCCGTGGGAGGCGATGAGAGCGGGAACGTTCGTCGCCACGTTTTTTCCCGAGGGTCCGCTGCCATCCTTGACAGTGATGTTGCCCTCTGAGCACAAGGCAAAAGAGGCGTTGGCGGCCACCTCCGTACAATCCGCCGTGGCGGAGGCGGCGGGATTGACCTGATCGGCCCAATCCTGGCGGACGCGGTAGGTGAAGCGTCGCCCCCAGGCATCCGTCTCAGGAAGTGCCAACGTGGCCCACGGCACGACGCCGTCGGTCGTGATGTTGCACTGGCCCGTCGTTGAGTTGTAGCTTTCTTCGCCACTTCCCGAGCTGCCGCTCGGAGTCGCCCCGTCCGCCGGACACGGCAGCCGTCCGTTCGCCAGGGAGAAGCCGATTAAAGCCTCTTTGATTTCATCTAACTTACGCTGAGTGTCCTTGATCGATTGCTGTTCGAGCTGGGCGCTGATGGGCGCCAGAAGGCCGCCCAAGAGCAATCCTAGAATGAGGAGAACCACCGCCAGCTCCACCAGAGTAAAACCTGCGGCATGCCGAATCGTGATGCCGTTTACTCCAGGTTTAGGGTTGGCCCCTTTGTTTACGATTCTCATGGGCACTGGACGACATTCCCGTTCTCGAGGCAGACGCTGACGAAGGGATTCTGAATCGTAATGGTTGCGCTGGATCGGTCAGGGGCCACCGTGTAAACCGTAATGCTCGGGTCGAACCACCCGTTGTCTTTGAGAACTTCTTTTATGGTGGGGTTGAAAGGTAACTCCTCGTATGGTACCGAGCCGGTCTTCTCGCCGGGGATCTGGTAACCCGTCCCGTTACTCGCCCAGGGATAATGCTTAGGGCTCTGCTGCTCGTAATAGCCTTGTACGCCGCTGGCAGGCGTTGCAGTGCCGCGGATTTCTCCGGCGATTCGTTTGTTGGCCGCCACGAACAGCTCGTCGTGGCCGATGGCCAGCAGCCTGTCGTTGAAGGAAGCGCTGGGGTGGGCCGCAACGAAGATGGCATCACCGTCGGCGTTGTCCTCCACCGCATTCACGACATCCAGGTAATTCTTCGAATTGCATTTGGGCGTACTGGATGCTGGGCTAGCGGTGCAAATACCAGCGTCGTCACAATCGGTGCCAACGATACATCCGCGAGTCTGGATTGTGCTGGCATCCTCCCGTTGCAACGGCGTGCCAGGAGCGAATACAACCGCCACGACATCTGATTGGGGACTGGTCCCGACGATAGAGAGGTCTCCAGGGCTATAGGAATTGATGACAATTGAATCATCATCCCTAAAATTTCTGGATAAAGAATACCAAAGGCGCTCTCCAGACCCATCTCTCAAGTCAGGCAAGCGTAATGTGCGCCAAGGCAGGCGCCCAATGTAACTTGGGCATTCATTGCCTGAAAGTATTTCCGCCGAGCCGTCGTCATCCAGGTCAGGGCAGGGCAGGCTGCCCGGCCGATTGTTATCGACCAGAGCGCGGCCGATCAACGCCTCCTTCGCCTGCGCCAGCGCCTGTTGAGTAATGCGGTCCCGCTCGGTGGCGATCGAGCCGGCGTTGAGCGATTGCACCAGCAGGTAAGCGGCGCCCGTGATGAGCACGAGAAGCATGAGGAGCAGCACCTGGCCGCGCTGGCGACCGGACGTGACGGGAGCGCCCCGCATGCCGCGGGCATGGCCGAGCGTTGTGGCGGTCACCGGGCGGCCTCCGGGGACGCGCCGGCGCCGGGCGGGGACGTTTCTCTCCCGCGCTCCCTGCCCTCGCCGGGGGCGAGCCATACCGTCTCCCCCACCTTCACCTGCACCTTGCCCTCGGGCGTGGTCACCACCACGGTCGCCGCGTCCAGGGGCCGGGCGGCGAGGCCGTCCTCCGCCGCGGGCGCCGAAGCCGGCCGGGGAACCCCGTTCACCCACACGACCGCTTTCCCGTCCGAGCGCTGCACCAGCCCGTTGACGGTGACGCCGGAGAGCGACGGCGCGGCCTCGGCCGAGGGCCTCACCCGCTGCCGTTCCAGTTGCTCCCGCTCCTCCGGGGTGAAGAACAGCCGTCCCAGAGGATCGGCGGCCCAGGCGGCGGCGGCAAGCCCGCCCAGGACGAGAAAGAGCGCCGGTTGTAGGAAGCGAGTCATGGCTGGGGGCGGTCCTTCAAGGAAATCCAGGTGAGCTGGCAGTCGGCTTCCAGTTGGGGACCGAAACGCGAGGGGGCTGCGGCCGCCGCACGCCTGACCTGGCAGCCCCGCAGGAGGAACAGGCCCTTGGCTTCCTCGCGCAATGCTTCGAAAAAGCGGGCGAGTTCTCCCTCGTGCAAAAGGGAGAGTTGCAGCCTCATGTCCGAGGCCAGCAGGTCGATCGGGCCGCCCGGCAACGGAATGTCCGGCTGATAGGGGCGCTGGGGCGAGATGGCGTAGCGGGCGCCGAAGAGGCGCTGCCGCCCGCGCAGCCGGTCGATGGCTTCGATCCAGTCGAGCCGCTGCTCTTCGCCGATCACTCCCCGAGCGACGAGGCGCTGGTATTCCTCGTAATACTCGTCCAGGTTTTTGCGCTCCTCCTGGACCCGGGCGAGCTGGGCGTGGGCCTGGGCCACCTGGGATTGCAGGGCGGCGTGGGTTCGCTGCATCCGGGCCTTGAACTCATGGGCGGCGCCGATGGCCACGAGGGCGAGGGCGAGGACCGCGGCGGCGAAGAACACGGTGCCGCGCAGAAGAGGCCAGTCCTGGCGCGTGAGTCTCATGTCGCCGCCCGCACGATCTTGAGGGCGAAAGCGGCGCGCTGCTCGGCCTCGGGCGCGTCCGATTGCCCCGCGAGGCTCGCCTGGGGGCGGAGATCGAGGGGCAGTTCGAGCCGCTCCACGCTGAATCCCCGCCGGGTGAGCTCGGCGGCGAGGGCTTCCACTTGTTCCAGCGCCTCCCGGTAGTTGTGCCGGAACGGGTGCACTTCCCCTTGCAGCAGCACAACCCGGTAGAGGGTGGGGCCGGGACTGGCCGGCTGAGGAGAAGCAGCCCGAGGCCTCCCGGGCGCGCTTTTCTCGATGCTCTCTGGATGGGTCGTGATTTGCCAGGAAAGCTGGGTGAGGCGCAGCCCGGGGAAGGCTTCGAGGACCTGGCCGATGCCGGAGAGCGCTTCCGCCGGCGAAGGGGAGGATTGGGCCAGGGCCCGGGTCGCCAGCACCACCCGGCGCATTTCCGAGGCCGACCGGGGAGTGGGCGGAAAGGTCGCGCGGATGGCCTGGTGCTGGCGCTCCAGGCTTTGCAGCTCCCTCGTCAATTGCTCGGCGCGGCGGGAGAAATTCATCCCTTGCCACACGTCCAGACCCGCCCAGAGCAGGAGCCCCAGCCCGGTGGCCAGCACCGCCGCCCGGGCGAGCCGGCGCGCTTCCCCCAGGGTGTGATAATGGGTGTGCTGGGCGGGGGCGTACTGGTTGGGGGGACGGCTCTTCACCAGCGCGTGCAGCAGCAGGCCGGTGGCGTCCGAATCGGGCAGGGAGTCGCGGTAACCCAGCCGCGCGGCGAGTTCCCCGATGTCCAGGTACGCGTAGCGCACCCGGGGCGAGTCCTGGAGCCGCGCCGCCAGCGCTTCCCGGTCCTCCCGCGAGCACACGATGGCGACCTGCATCGGCCGCTCGGAGGGCAGAAGGCTCAAGCTCTGCAGGTACTGGACGGTGCGGGCGGCCTCGTGGATCACCGTGGCGGTGAACTGGGCGCCGACCGCCGGTTGCAGGCCTGCGTCGGCGTGAGGGCCCGTGGCCAGGGGACTCAAGCGGGAGAAGCTCACGTGACCGTTCTTGAAATAGGTCTGGCGTACGCCGGCGTCCCGCTCCCAGGTGATGAGCAGCAGGTCGTGGCCGGAAATCAGCCGGGCGATGTGCCGGCTCAGGAGGGGCACCGAGTACAGGCCCCGCAGGGGGATCTCGTAATGGACCAGGAGCTCGACCCAAAGCGCGATCCACCCCGGATTGGTCAGGGCGGAAAACAACACCCGGTCATCGCGCCGGCCCTCCCGCATCCGCTCCCGGATCTCGGCGTGGCGGAAGGGCGTGGAGCGGTAGAACTGCTCCAGCTTGCGCGCGAGCAGCGTCGAGCGCTCCGGGCCGATCAGGTGGGGGACGGTTTCGAAGCGAAAATCCTCTTCCACCAGGTCGGCGAGCATCCACGCCGTGCGGCGGCGCTGGGCCACTTCGGCCGCGTAGGCGGCAAACGCCCGCCGGCCCGCTTCGTCGGCGGTGAAGGCCCCCTCCAGGGAAACATGGCCCCCATGCCAGCGGTAGGCGGTGAGGCGCTCAGCGGTGAGGAACAGCAGGGCGGGCTCGGCCATCAGAACCGGGTCCTGCTGATGACGTCGTACACGGGCATGAGCACCGAGAACATGACCCAGCCCAAGAGCGCTCCCAGCACCAGGGTGAGGAGGGGGCCGATCATGGTCTGGATCCGTTTCACCGATTCGCGCACGTCCCGGTCGTAGAAGTAGGTGACGTTGAGCAGCGCCTTGTCCAAAGCGCCAGTCGCCTCGCCCACCCGCAGCATGCGCAGTACCAGGGGCGGAAAGAGGCCCACCTCGGCGAAGCTCTGGGTCAGGTTCTTGCCTTCTTCGATGCGCCGGCCGACCTGCTCCAGGCTCGCCGCCACCACCCGGTTGCCGGCGATGTCCCGGGCGGCGGCGATGCACTCCAGGATCGAGATGCCCGAGGCATACATCATGGCGAAGGTGTTGGCGAAGCGGGCCAGGATGATCTTGTGCAGGATCGGCCCCACGACCCAGAGCCTGAGCTTCAAGCGGTCGATGCGGCTCTCCAGACCGGGCATGAAGCGCCCGCCCAGCCAGATCCCGGCGGCCGCCCCCGCCAGCAGTCCGGCGATGAGGTACCAATAGCCCACGACGGCGTTCGATAACGCGATCAGGAGCCTGGTCTGGGGCGGGATTGCCTGGCCGATGTTTTGCATGAAGCCGGCAAGCTGGGGCACCAGGTACATCATCAGAAACAGGAACACGGCGAGCACCACCGCCAAGACCATGGCCGGGTAGAGCATGACCTGCCTGGTCTGGGCGGCCAGCTCGTCCTGCCACTTGAGGCTTTCGGTGATATGGCCGAACACCTCGGAGAGCCGGCCGCTCTGCTCGCCCGCGCGCACCAGGCTCACGTGGACCGGCTCGAACACCCGGGGATACGGGGCCATGGCCTGGGACAGGCGCTGTCCTCCCTCCACGCCCTCGATCATGTTGGCGATGATCTGGCGAAACGCCGGGTCGTTCATCGTGTCGCGCAGGTCGGCCAGGCTCTCCAGCAGAGGCACACCGGCCCGGGTGAGGCTCTCCAGGTTGAAGAAGAAGGTGATGAGCTCCTGGCGCCGCACCCGGCGCCCGAGGGCGAGCTGGTTCGCCCGGGCCGGCCGTGCGGAGATGAGGTCGAGCCCCCCGCGCTTGAGCCGCAGCTCCAGATCCACCGGGTTGGCGGCGTCCTGCATGCCGCGGACGCGTTTGCCGACGGGATCGACGGCGACGTACTGGTAGAGGGCCATGGCGGTTTTAACGCGGGTTTTACGCGAGCCGGTTGGTGAGGTCGATCACCCGCAGCACCTCGTCTAGAGAGGTCACGCCCTCCAGCACCCGCTGGATCGCATCCTCGGCCAAGGGGCGGAATCCCTTGGTGAGAGCCATGGTGCGGATCTCCCGGGCCGTGGCCCGGCGCGCCACCAGCTCGTCCAGATCCTCGTCCATCTTGAGCAGCTCCATCACCGCGATGCGGCCGCTGTAGCCCTGGTGGTCGCACAGCTCGCAGCCCGCTGCCCGGTAGATGGTGGGCGGCGCCTCGTCGCGCTCGAAACCGAGCAGGCGCCGCTCCAGCTCGCCCGGCCGGTGGGGTTTCTTGCAGTGATGGCACAGCACCCGCACCAGCCGCTGGGCGATGACTCCGATGATGTTGCCCGCCATGATGTCGGGCAGTATGCCGATGTCCAGCAGGCGCGGCACGACGCCGATGGCGGAGTTGGTGTGCAGGGTGGAGTACACCTGGTGGCCGGTCATGGCGGCGCGGAAGGCCATCTCCGCAGTGGGATGGTCGCGGATCTCGCCCACCAGGATCACGTCCGGGTCCTGGCGCAGCATGGAGCGAATGCCGCTGGCGAAGTCGAGCTTGGCCGTCTCGTTGACCGAGGTCTGGCGAATGAGGGGCATGGGGTATTCCACCGGATCCTCCAGGGTCATGATGTTGACCCCGTCGGTGTTGATGTGGTTGAGGATGGAATAGAGGGTCGTGGTCTTGCCGCTGCCGGTGGGGCCGGTCACCAAGATGATGCCCTCGGGGCGGGCGATCATGATCTTCAAGGTGGCCAGGGCCTGTTCGTGCAGGCCCAGCATGTCCAGCGGCACGATGCCCTTCTGCCGGTCCAGCACCCGCAACACCATGTTCTCGCCGTAGGTGGTAGGGTGGGAGGCGACGCGGAAATCGATCAACCGGCCCGACAGCCTCAGGGAAATATGGCCGTCCTGGGGCGCCCGCGTCTCGGCGATGTTCATGCCGCTCATCACCTTGAGCCGCACCACCATGGCCGGCCAGTAGGACTTGTGCAGGCTTCTCACCTGGCGCAACACCCCGTCGATGCGGTAGCGGATGCGAAGGAAACTGTGCTCCGGCTCGAAGTGGATGTCGGAGGCGCCCCGCTGCACGGCGTCCGAGAGCAGGGCGTCGATCAGGCGCACCACCGGCTGGCTGAACTCGTTGACTCCGACGAGCGGGGTCTGGTAGTCCATCTCGCCGGGCTCGATCTCGTGCAGGATGCCGTCGATGGAGAGCTCGAAGCCGTAGTACTGGTCGATCGCCCGCAGGATGTCGGATTCGGCGGCGAGAAGCTGCTGGATGCGGTAGTCCTCCTTGACCAGGGCACGCACCTGGTCCAGGGCGATGATGTTGTCCGGGTCGGCGATGGCGATGGTGAGCTGGCGCCGGTTGTGGTCCACGGCGATGGGCAGGATCGCGTAGCGCCGGGCCACCTCTTTGGGGATCAGCTTGATCGCCTGGGCGTCGACGATCACCTTGGCGAGGTCGACGCTCTCCTGCCCCAGGCTCTCCGACAGCACGTCCCGGATGGTGGCTTCCGAGAGGAAGCCGAGGGCCACCATCAGCCGCCCCAGGGGCAGGTGGTTCTTGTTTTGTTCCTGGAGGGCGATGCGAAGCTGGTCTTCGCTGATGACGCCCTTCTCCACCAGAAGCTGGCCGAGGGGGCGTTGGCTCAGGGTTTGTTCCAGGGCGGACATGCCAGAAAAGTTCGCAAAAACCGTGCCTTTTGCGAGGGTGGGAAGCCCGCCGCCCCGTCCGGATCCCGGGCGGGGGCGAGGTCTATTCTTTCGACTTCCCGAGTTCTCGGAGCCGCGCCTCCACCCGAGAGGGATCGAAGGCGGCCACGCTGCTCCCGACCAGAGCCAGGGCGCGTTGGTAGTATTGTCCCGCCAGCGCCGCCTCGTTCAAGTGGTCCAGGCTGACGGCCAGGTTATAGGCGTAATCGGCGTTACCGGGTTCCAGCTTAAACGCCTGGAAATAGGCCTGCTGGGCTTCGCTCCAACGGGACTGGGCAGCGTAGAGGTTGCCCAGGGCGAAATGAAGGGCGGCGGCCTCAGGCTGTCCCGCCAGCAGGATCTTCAGCCGACTTTCCAGGGCGGCGGGATCCAGGGCCGGCCCGTCCAGCGCCGCGAGCCCTGCCGTGGCCAGGGGATCCCGGGGGTCCAGGGCGAGCGCCTGGCGGTAATAGCGCCGGGCCGCGTCGGGATCGCCCCGCTTCACGGCGATGGCCGCGAGTCCCAGAAGGGCGTCCCGGTTGCGCCGTTCCCTGACCAGGAGCGACCGATAGTGCCCTTCCGCGGCGCTCAAGTCTCCCGCCTGGAGGGCCTGGTACGCTTGGGCGAGGGCCGGGTCCACTTCGGACGGGGCGGAGGCGCGCTCGATGCGGATGCGGGGATCGGCGGCGGCCGGCTCGCTTTCCACCCCAGGCCCGGCGGCCCGGGCCGGCGGAGGCTTAAGCGCCGCCTGGCCTTCGGCTTTGCCCGGTGGGGGCGGGTTGGAAGAAGGCTTACTCGGCGCGTCCCTAGGCTCGGGCGGCGGCGCTAGACGCGGAGCGGCGGATTCGGGGCCGGCCGGGCTCCTTTCCGGCACCGGGTTCCGGTCGGTGGGGGCGGTCGCGGGCGTCTGCGCGACGGGCGCTTGGGAGGGAGGAACCGCTGCGGGGGCTATCCGGGCGGGCGGCGGGTCGCTCGCCGGTGCGGCGGCGAGGAGGGGCGGCCGGGACATCTCCCGCCAGATGTATAGCCCTCCCCCCAGGGCGGAGGCCAGGGCGATGGCGGCGAACCCCAGCAGCCAGGCTTTGGAGGCGCCCGGAAGGGCCTTGGCTTCGAACAACCGCTCGGCGCCGGCCCGCTCGGCCGCTCCCGCGCCGGGCAGGACGGCTCCGCCGGCGCCGGGGAGCGGTCCCGTCCGTGGGGGCGGTTCCTCCAGGCTAAGCTCCAGCCGGGGAGCGGGCGAGGCCGGGGAAGGGGACTTCCCCCCGCCCGGGTCCCCGGCGCCGGCGGTCCCCGCGCCCCCTTGCGGGGCGGACGCAGGGCCGTCATTTTTCCGCTTTTCCAGTTCGGCCCGCTTGAGGGCGTCCAGGAGCAGGCTCATGGCTCAATCAGGGGCAGCCGCGCCCGCCCCGAACCGAAGAAATTGTCGAAGCGCGGCGAGTCCAGGAAGTTGTCCCCGGGCAGCAGGGGCCGCAAATGGGCGTAGTCCCCGTCCAGGCTGGCGTTGCGGATCACGGTGGGCCGCAGGAACACCACCAGCTCGGTCTTGGTCCGGGTGTCGTTGCGGGCGGTGAAGATCTCCCCCAGCAAGGGAATCTGGGCCAGGCCGGGCACCGTGTCGTCCTTGTTCTCGATGCCGTCCTGCATGAGCCCGCCCATGACCGCCACGTCGCCGCTGGCGACCCGGATCACCGACTCCATCTCCCGGGTCTGGATCTCCGGGATCCGGTTGGGAATCAGGAGGCTCGGATTGGGATCGTTGACGAACCCGGTGATGCGGGAGACCGTGGGGCGCACGTTGAGGGTGACCGTGTCGGCTGCCGAGATCTGGGGGGTGACGCTCATCACGAAGCCCACCGACACCGTGTTGGGCGTGGTGGTGAAGGTGGTGACGGTGCCCACGTTGGCGGTGGTGACCGTATCCGCCTTCACGGTGAAATAGACCCGGTTCTCCACCACCTTGAGCAGCGCCGTCTGGTTGTTGATGACCGACAGCTTGGGGCTGGAGAGCACCTTCACCGTGCCGAAGGACTCCAGCAGCTTCAGGGTGGCCGAGAAGTCGTCGCTGCCCGAATAGGTGCCGGTGAAGAGGGTCGAGCCGATCGCACTCGGCAGGGTGGAGAGAGTCTGCTGCTGGAGCGTCCATTGGCCCCCCGCCTTGACGAAGGCGCGCCAGTCGATGCCCTGCTGGTAGTTGTCCGACAGGTTCACTTCCACCACCGTGGCCTCGATCAGCACCTGCCGCCGGGCGCTTGCCATTACCTGGTCCAGGAACTCCTGGATCTTCTCGTGCTGGCGGGCGGTGGCGCGGATGGAAAGGACCCCGGTCTCCGGGTTGGCGATGACGGAGGCCGCCTCGCGGAACGTGGCGCGGCGGATCACCGTGGTGCCTTCGCTCTGCACCGCGGCGGGGTTGGGGCTGGAATAAATCCCCGGCTCCCGGCTGCCGCGGGTGGTGGGGGGCGGTGCCCCGGTGCCGGTGGTGGACTGGACGCTGCCCTGTTCCACCGCGGTTTCGTAGGAGCCTTCCGGCAGTAGCTTGTCGGTCTCCCGCAGCAGGTCCTTCACGTTCTGCACCAGGGTCTCCCAGAAGCGGTTCTTGGCCGTGTTGTTGAGGGAGGTGTTGGAGATGTTGCCTTGGCCCAGTCCGCCCACGGGGCCCGTGCCGGTCGTGCCGGTGGCGGCCGCGCCCCCCTGGATCTGGGTGGCGATGGCCACGGTGGCGGTGGCGTCCCGGGCCATGTTCACGTAATCGACCTTGTAGTTGCGCAGGAAAGGGGTGTCGGGCATGACCACCAGGGTGGAGTCCTGCACCTCGTAGCGCATGTCCACCTGCTTGGCGATCCGCTCCAGGATCTGGGGCAGGGTCTGCTGGATGGCGTTCAGGGTGACCGTGCCCTGGATGCTAGGATGCACGTCGATATTGAGCCGCGCGTCCCGGGCCAGGGCGAAGAGCAGCTCCTGCACCGGGACGTTCACTACGGAGACGCTGAAGGTCTCCGGCTTCGGGGACGGTCTGGGCGCCGGCACCGGGGGAGCCTGGGTGACCGGCGGGGGCAGGGTGCCGGTTCTGGGGGGGACCGTGGCGGCGGTGACGTGGGCCGTCGGGGAGGGTTTGCTGGGCTGGGTACCGCAGCCCGCCATGACCAGGACAAGGCCTACGGCCAGGAGCCCCGCCGCCGGGAACCGGCTCGCCCTAGGCGCGAGCCCGAAGCAACACTGCCCGCAACGCCTCACCCCCTTTTCTCCCTGAAGCCCATGAATGCGATTTTCAGCCTAGCATGAAAATCTTTTTTATTCAAACCAATATTAAGGATTATCTGAAGTGGTTTATCACGTTGTCGCCCTCCGATTCTTCACCGCATGGCCTTGACTTCTTCCAGCCGGCGCACGATGGGCGCGAACTCGCTCCGATAGCCGGGCGGCAGCCGGTCCAGGGCCGCCAGGCCTTCCTCCCGGGAGTCGAAGCTGCCGTACATGACGGTGAAGTTGGGCTGGCCGCCGGTGCGGGTGGGGTACACGTAGATCCTGTCCAGGTCAATGAGCTGCCGGGCTCGCTGCAAGAACCGTTCCATGCGCGCCGGCCGGATGTCGTTGGTCAGGAAAAGCTGCACGCTGTAGCTTTCCCCGGGACGGGTTTCCAGGAGCTCCCGCGCCGCCGCCACCCGTTGACCCAGCAGGGCGTATCCTTCGAGGGCAAGCTCTGAAAAGGAGGCCCCGGAAGCCGGCGACTCCGGTCGGGCATCCTGGACCCGCCCGGGGGCGGGCTCCGTCGGAGCGGAAGGCGATTCTCCTTGGCGCGAAGGCGGCCCTCCTGGGGCGGAGGGGGATTGTTGGGTCGTGGGGGAAGCTACCGCCTGGGGCGCTTCTATCGGATCGGCGCCGGGAAGGGGTTGGCCTTGGTAGAGCCAGCCGACGCCCGCTGCGAACCCCACCGCCAGGACGGAGAGGGTCAGGGCGGTAACGGGCGGGCGGCGCCGAGGCGCCAGCGCCGAATCCCGGATGGCCATTTTCACGTGGCGGGGCTCGATCCGATGGGAGTCCTCCACGAAGGCCGCAAGCAACGCCTTGTCGGCGAGGACGTTGATCCGCCGGGTGAGACCCTGGGACGCCCGGGCGATTGCCCGCACGGCCGCCGGGCTGAAGAGGTCCGGTCCCCGGTAGCCGGCCGCCCGCAGGCGAAACATGAGGTATTCGCCCACGGCGGGTCCGTCCAGGGGCGGCATCTGGAAGCTGTGGGTGATGCGGTCCCGGAGCTGGCGCATCTCCGGCCGGGCCAGGAGGGCGTCCAGCTCCGGCTGGCCGAACAGCACGAGGCGCAGGAGCTTGTGGCGGCCCGTCTCCAGGTTGGCGAGCAGCCGCAGCGCTTCCAGCGTCTCCGGGGACATGGCGTGGGCCTCGTCCACCAGCACCACCACGTACTTGCCCGCGGCGTGCTTGTCGATGAGGGCCTGGGAAAGGGCCTTGAGGGCCTGGGTCTGGCGCTCGCCCGCGAGATGGAGGCCCAGCTCGTCGGCCACGGCGTACAGGAGCTCGTCCGGGCTCAAGGCGGGGTGGCCCAGGTAGACCGTTTCCACCTCCGGCGGCAGCCGCTCCATCAGCACCCGGCATAGCATGGTCTTTCCGCTGCCCACTTCGCCCACCACCTTGACAATGCCCTCCACGTGGGTAAGGGCGTAAATGAGCGCCTCCAGCGTCGTGCCCCGGCGGGCGCCAGCGTAGAAGAAATCGGTGAGGGGGGTGATGCTGAAGGGCGGCTCGCTGAGCCCGAAGTGATCTAAATACACGCGAGGCGACTTGAATGCACGATTGCGCGGCTCAGGCGTTCTTGTCGCTCGACTCGCCCCGCGCCTCCATGCGGCTGTAGAGGGTGGTGCGGTTGATCCCCAGGAGCTTCGCCGCCTGGCTCACGTTTCCGTGGGTGAGCTGGAGAGCGGCCCGGATGTAGCTCTGCTCCCAGAGCTTCAGGGTCTGGTCCAGGCTGAATTCCCGCTCCCGCTGGAGTTGGCGGGTGGCGAGGGCCAGCAAGGCCTCCGGATCCCGCTGCAGCATGGCTTCGTCGGGGGAGGCGGCGGGCAGGTTCACGTCTAGCTCCGCCTCGAGCTGGCGGGCGTCCACCTGGCGTCCGGCGTACTTGGTGACCAGGCGGATGACGATGTTGCGTAGCTCCCGCACGTTGCCAGGAAAGGCATAGCGTTTCCACAGCTCCAAGGCGTCCGGGGCCAGCTCGAAGGGCTGGGCGTCCCCCTGGTCGGAGTAGAAGCGGCGGAAATGCTCCAGCAGCAGGAGCTTATCGCCGTCGAGTTCCCGCAGGGGCGGCACCTGGATGGTGAAGACGGAAAGCCGGTGGTAGAGGTCGGCGCGGAAGCGGCCCGAGCGCACCTCCTGGCGCAGGTCCCGGTTGGTGGCGGCGATTACCCGGGCGCTGCTCTTGCGCGTCTGGGTCTCGCCGACCCGCTGGAACTCGCCGTTCTCCAGCACCCGCAGCAGCTTGGGCTGTAGGTCTAACGGCAGCTCCCCGATCTCGTCCAGGAACAGGGTGCCGCCGCTCGCGTCCTCGAAGTAGCCGGACTTGGCGCCGGTCGCGCCGGTGAACGAGCCCTTGGCGTAGCCGAACAGGGTGGGCTCCACCAGGTTGGGGGAGATGGCGGCGCAATTGAGGGCGAGATAAGGGGCGCTCGGGTTGGCGGAGAGCTTGTGCAACGCCGCCGCCACCATCTCCTTGCCGCTGCCCGATTCCCCCTCGATCAGCACCGGGAACGGGGCCCGCGCGTACTGGCGGATCTGCTCTCGCATTTTCTGGATCGGCTCGCTCGAGCCGATGATGCCGTATTCCCCGGGCAGGGTTTCCTCTTCCCGCTTCAGCTCCCGGGCCCGGGCGTTGAGCGCCGCCATCAGGTGGGCCTTGATGTCCTCGGGCTCGCACGGCTTGGCGATGAAGTCCACCGCGCCGAGGGCCCGGGCATGCCGGGCGTTGGCCTCGTCGTTCTGCCCCGAGAGCACCAGGATCTTCATCTGCTCGGAATGGGCGAGGAGCTCCGAGATCAGGCGGAAGCCCTCGTCCGGCTGGTGGGGGATGGGGGGCAGCCCCAGGTCCACCAGGGCGAGATCGGGGGGCGGATCCAGTTGCCGCACCAGGCTGATGGCATGGGGCCGGGTCTCGGCCACGTGCACCTCGAAGTCCCGTCCTAGGACGAAGGCCAGGGTGTCGGTGATGAGGTTGTCATCGTCCACCACCAGCAGGACGGGCTTCCCGTCCGGCTGGCCTGGGACGCCGATGACGCCGGTGGCCGGTTGGCGGCGGTTGGGGGGACTCATGCGCATAAGTATACGGGTACGGTCCGTTGGGCGGGTACGGCCTGTCAACCTTGAGCCCCGTCCCGCTTGCTTCCCCCGGCTACCTGGGCGCTCGCCGCCGCGAACGGGGGATTCCCATGGGCCGGGACCACAGGAAAGGTTGAGAAGCTATCCACGCCTCGGATAGGATGGAAGCATCCCGCCGGTACGACGGGCAGCGAGAGTGCCCGGCGCACGTGCCGGCAAGGCGGGTCGGGTCGTGATGCGGGCGCAGGTTCGTTGGACACTTCTTGCGCGTCCATTTGCCCGCTACCTCCCTAAGGCGACTGTAGACAGGCTATCTTAACCCGGATATTTCATGAAGACGCCCCAGAAATGGAAGCCGCGATGGACAAGGTTATCGGGTCAGGGTCAAAACGCTTGAGTACCCCTTGCACCGCCGGGTTGTTCGGGACCTCCATCCTCCCGAGCCCCGTGTGAAATCCCCGACTTGAGCCGCTCTCCGCCATGACCCACGATTTCCTGGTGCACCTGGCCCTGGAGGCGCGGAGCCCCCGCGTTCGGGTTGACCCCGCCCTGGATGAAGCCCTGGCGCGGCTCGACGCCCTGCTGGAACGTCTTTGCCGGGACTTGCAGGTGGAATACGTGGGTCCTGCCGTCGGAGTGGAGGCTCGGGAGGTGCACCGGCTGGTGGTGGCGGCCCATGCCTGGACGGCGGGAGCGCCTTCCTGGGGCGTACGGGTCTGCTCCGCCCGGTCGCCTTCCGGTTGGCGCGCCGAGTGGACCCTCGCCAGTGCCGGGCGGCTGCGCAAGCGGCTGATCGTGAAGGCGCTGCCCGAGTTTTTGGAGGGTTTTGTCCAGGCGGTGACGGCGGCAGGCAAGGCCGGCACCCCCGCCGGCCGCCAACTCGCCCGTCTGTGGGAAGCCTTCTCCAGAAGCGGCCCGTCGGTGCTATGATCGGCGCCTGCTTCGAAACCGCCATTCCCATCCGCCCCCAACCGTGAGCTGGTTGCCCGACCTTTCCCTGGTGCGTCATCTGAGCGCCGCCGCCGAGCCCTATCGGGACCCGGTGGCCCGGGTGCGATGGGACGCCCTCTCCCTGGAAGACTTCTGGCTCCCCCGGGAAGCCCTGTCCCTCCACGGCCTGGCCCCCTTCGATGCCCTGGACGAGACCGCCCAGCGGCGGCTTTCCCAGTATGAATTCCTGGGCATCATCCGCGCCGGGCTCTGGTTCGAAGGCTTGTTCATGGCCCGGCTCGCCCGGCGGCTGCGGCGGCCCCTACCTTTGGCGAACCACGTGTACCTGCTGCGGGAACTGCAGGAGGAGGCGGGCCACAGCCTCATGTTCCTCACCCTTATGGACAAAAGCGGGCTCGCCCTGCCGGGAGGGTACCAGCCCCTCCCACCGAGCGCCGGGTGGCTCGGCCAGTGGCTCCCGGTAGACGGCCCCCTATTCTGGCTTGCCGTGCTGATCGGCGAGGACGTGCCGGACAAGCTGAACCGTTATTTGCGACAGCAGCCCGAGGGGGCGGTGAACCCCGCGGTGCGGGATATCTGCCTCATGCACATGATGGACGAGGCCCGCCACCTGGCCTTCGCCCGTCGGACCCTCGAGGCGGGGCTAACTGGACTCGGGCCGGCGAGCCGCCGGTGGATGGGCTGGGTTCTGGGCCGCCTGCTCAGGATCATGGCAGAGGCCATGTTCTTTCCCCAACCCGCCCTCTACGAGGCGGCGGGCTTGACGCCAGGCCGCCGCTGGCTGGCCCTCGCCCGCTCGAACCCCCATCGATGGGAATTCGTCCGGCGCCTGCTCAGCCCCACCGTGCGACTGCTCCAGGGCTACGGCTTCAACGTGTCCATGGGCTGACGGGAACGGTCGCCTCCAGGGCCGCCCGGCAGTCATACCGAGGCCGCCAGGCCAGCTCAGTGCGCGCCCGGGCGCAGTCCAGGGTCAAGGGGCGGGCAAGTCCCTCCACCCAGCCGGGCTCGCCGAAAAGCCCGGTCAGACGCCAGCCCCAACCCACGAGGCGCCGGGCGGCGGCGAGGCTCAACGGGATCGCCCGGCGGTGGCGCTCGCAAACGGCGTCGCGAAAGGAGAAACTCCCTTCCCCGGCCAGGTTGAACGGCCCGCGGGCGTCGCCCGTCAGGCCCGCGACCACGGCCTGGGCCACGTCTTCTTCGTGCACGCACTGGAGCCGGGGCTGGGGCTCGGGAAGGCGCACGTAGAACGGCTGGGCGAGGAGGGCCTTGAGGAGGGGTTGGCAGCGGGGCCCCACGATGGCGTGGGGGCGCAGCCGCACCGCCTCCGGGTCGCAAGCCTCGAGCGCCCGCTCTACCTCCGCCTTATGGCAGGCGTATGCAAACCCGGGCAGCGGCGCGAAGGGCGCCGCTTCGTCGAGGGCCTCGCCGGCGCCGTAGACCGCCGCGCTGGAGAGGAAAATCCGCCGCCTCACGCCTAGGCTCCTGGCCCGCTCGAACAGGGACAGGGTCCCCTCCACGTTGACGGCACCCATGGCGGACAAGGCCGTGCGGCCCCGCAGGACCACGAAGGCGAGGTGCACCAAGGCATCTACCCCGGCGAGCCATCGATCCAGGCCGGGCGCGCCCAGGTCCACCCGGCGGCCTTGGAACTTGGGATGGGCGAAGGGGGCGGGACGCAAGTCGATGCCCCGCACTTCCTCCACTCGGGCGTGCCGGCACAGGGCCGGCAGCACCGCCCGGGCGAGGCGCCCCGCAGCCCCAGTCACCACCACCTTCATGGCGTCGCCCGGGAGAAGCGAGGAAGCACATGGGTGGCGAGGCAGGCGAGGGATTCCTGCGCCACCTCGGTGGGCACCGCCCCCGCCCCGACGGCGAGGAGCAGGTGGGTGACGCCCGCCGCCTCGTAGGCCCGCAGCCGCTCCGCGCACTCGTCCGGGTCGCCCACCACCACCATGCCGAACCGCTCCAGGAACGGAAGGTGGATGCCCAGGCGGGCGAGGGCCCGGAAGCGGCCCAGCTCGCGAAAGTGTTCGTAGCCTGGATACAGGCTTTCCAGGACCGGGAGGGTGGTGCGATACAGGGCCCGGTAGAACCAGGTGAAGGCTTCCGCCGCGAGCCGCCGCGCCCGCTCCCCGTCCTCCAGGCACAGGACCCCTACCGTCATGGCCGCCCGGGGAGGCGCCGGGCTGTTCCAGGCCCGACGGTAGCGTTCCAAATCGTGGCGCACCATGAACCAGGGCTTGAACGGGCCGGCCAGCACCCCGAGCCCCCGCTGCGCCGCCCACTCGAAGGTGTCGGGGCTCACCGCCGCGGTCCATAGGGGCGGGTGGGGCGTCTGAGTCCCACGGGGCACCAGTTCGAGGCCGTCGAGCCGCCAGAAGGTCCCCTGGTAGGTGAGGGGAACGGGCTCGAAGGAGCGGCGCAGGATCGCCAGCGCTTCCTCTACCCGCGCCCGGCTCTCCCCCATGGGAACGCCGAACACCTCGAACTCCTTGGGGGAGAAACCCCGACCCACCCCCACTTCCACCCGGCCGCCGGAAAGCAGATCCAGGGTGGCCACCCGCTCGGCCACGTGCACCGGGTGGTGCAGGGGGAGGGGGATCACGCCGAAGCCGAGCCGAAGATTGCGGGTGCGGCTAGCCGCGGCGGCGAGGAACAGCTCCGGCTTGGAGCAATGGGAGTATTGGGGCATGAAGTGATGCTCCACCACCCAGGCGCAGCGGAAGCCCAGCCGGTCCGCCAAGGCGATCTCCTCCAGCGCGTCCTGGTAGGTGGCGAGCTCGCTGCGAGCGAGCTGGGGCGGGACCGCCAGCTCGTAGAACAGATCGAAGTGCACGGAAAGCCGCGGGATTCGAAGGCGTAGCGGCCTATAATGCCAGTCCATGGACGCCGCTCCAACGTATCGCGTTCACGTGGGCGCCGTCGGCTGGGAGCATCCCCACTGGGTCGGGTCCTTCTACCCCGAAGACCTGCCGGCCGAGTGGCGCCTCGCCTTCTACAACCAGTGGTTCGACTGCGTGCTGGTGCCCGAGAGCCGCTGGATCGCCGCCACCGAAGAGGAGCTGATCGGCTGGCGGGAGGACACGCTCGCGCGCTTTCGCTTCGTCCTGGAGTCGGGCTCCGCGTCTCCGCAGGCCCGGGCCCGGGCCGCCTGCCTTGGGCCGAAACTAGGGATGTGGTATCCGGAGGGAGCCCGGGCGGAAGGGGGCCCGCGGCTCGAGTGGCTCACTCCGGACGAGGACTTGAAGGAGCTCGCCGCGCGCATCCAGACGCTCACCCGGGAGCCGGGGGAGCTCTACCTCATCGGCCGCCGCGCCGACGCGGCGTATTTGAACCGGGTGGTGACCCTGCTAGAGCTCCTGCGACTCTGAGGCCCGAAGGAGCGGCCGGTGTGGCGAGGCCCATGGCGGCCTGGGACCTGTCCGGCGGCTCGCCAGCCAGGGTATGACGGGCGAAAAGGACGTTCTTGGGGCCGGCTTCGCGGGTTTGTCCCGCCCCCCGTCCAACGGCTAAAATTCGGTTTTTTTACGTTCTTGGCCCATGGCGCCCGAAAACGTGGTGGAGATCCGCGATCTCGCCTTCAGCTACGATCGGCGGCCCATCTTCCGGGGCCTGAGCCTTTCCTTGCCCCGGGGGCGCGTGGTGGCGATCATGGGCGGCTCGGGCTCGGGCAAGACCACCCTGCTGCGCCTGATCGGCGGGCAGTTGAAGCCCCAGCGGGGGGAAGTGCGGGTGAACGGCCAGGCGGTGCACCGGCTGTCCACCGAGGAGCTGTACCGGCTGCGGCGGCGCATGGGCATGTTGTTCCAGTTCGGCGCCCTGTTCACCGATTTGACGGTGTTCGAAAACGTGGCTTTCCCCCTGAGGGAGCACACCGCCCTGCCCGAGTCCATGATCCGGGACCTGGTGCTCATGAAGCTCCACGCGGTGGGCTTGAGGGGCGCGCGCAGCCTCATGCCCTCGGAGCTCTCCGGCGGCATGGCGCGGCGGGTGGCCCTCGCCCGGGCGATCGCCCTGGACCCCATGCTGATCTTGTACGACGAGCCGTTCACCGGCCTCGACCCGATCTCCCTGGGGATCATCGGCGACCTGATCCGGCGCCTGAACGATGCCCTGGGGGCCACCTCCGTGGTGGTGACCCACGACATCCAGGAGTCCCTGCACATCGTCGATTACATCTATCTCCTGTCGGAAGGGCGGGTGATCGCCCAGGGCACGCCCGAGGAAATCCGCGCCTCCTCCGACCCCTACGTGGACCAGTTCATCCACGCCAAGAAGGACGGGCCCGTGGCGTTCCATTACCCGGCCCCCGACTACGACCGGGACCTGATGGGGAGCGGGGCGTGACGGGCGGGCTTCTGGACACGCTGGCCGGCCTCGGCACCCGGGTGGCGCAGGGGGTCAAGCGGCTCGGTTACGCGGCGCGCTTCGTGGGTGCGATCCTGCGCTATTCGGGGCCTTCTTTTCGGCGCTTCCGCCTGGTGATCAAGGAAATGTTCGCGGCGGGGGTGCTGTCCCTGGTGATCGTCGTGGTCTCGGGCCTGTTCGTCGGCATGGTGCTGGGCCTGCAAGGCTTCGACACCCTGGTCGACTACGCTTCCGAAGAGAGGCTGGGGGTGCTGGTGGCCCTGTCCCTGCTGCGGGAGCTGGGGCCGGTGGTGACGGCGCTGCTCTTCGCCGGCCGGGCGGGGACCTCCATCACCGCCGAGATCGGCCTGATGAAGGCTACGGAGCAGCTCACCGCCATGGACATGATGGCGGTGAATCCCGTCGGGCGGGTGGTGGCGCCCCGGTTCTGGGGCGGTTTTCTCGCCATGCCGCTGCTCGCCGCCATCTTCAGCGCCGTGGGCATCTTCGGCGGCTACCTGATCGGCGTGGTGTTCCTGGGGGTGGACGACGGGGCGTTCTGGTCCCAGATGCAGGAAGGCGTCGACCTGCGCGAGGACGTGCTGAACGGGGCGATCAAGAGCCTGGTGTTCGGCGCGGCGGTCTCCGCCATCGCGGTGTTCGAGGGTTTCGACGCGGAGCCCACGGCGGAGGGCGTGGCCCGCGCCACCACCCGCACGGTGGTCACCTCCTCCCTGGCGGTGCTGGGCCTGGACTACGTCTTGACCTCCTTCATGTTCAGAGGAGTCTGAATCGTGGAACGGCGCGCGATCGACATTTGGGTAGGGCTGTTCGTGCTGGCGGGCATCGGGGCGCTCCTGATCCTGGCGCTCAAGGTGGGCAACGCCAGCACCTTCTTCGCCGGCGACACCTACCGGGTGGTGGCCGAGTTCGACAACATCGGGGGGCTGAAGGTGCGGGCCCCGGTGCGCAGCGCCGGCGTGCTGGTGGGACGGGTGGAGAGCATCACCTTCGACAACGAACGCTACGTGGCCCGGGTCACCCTGGCGATCGACAAGCGCTACCGGTTCCCCAAGGATACGACGGCGTCCATCCTCACCTCGGGACTGCTCGGGGAGCAGTACATCGGGCTGGACGCCGGCGGCGACGAGCAGATGCTCGCCGACGGGGACACGATCAAGCTCACCCAGTCGGCCGTGGTCCTGGAAAAGTTGATCGGCCAGTTCCTCTACGGCCGGGCCGCCGAAGGCGGCGCCCAATGAACGCGGTTTTCCCATGATCGGGAGGCAGACATGCGATTGATCCATTTGGTGCTGGCCCTGGGCCTGCTGGCGGCGGCCCCGGCGCGGGCGGAGCTGGCGCCCGACGAGCTGGTGAAGAAGACGGCCGACGAGGTGCTCGCCATCGTGCGCGCCGACCAGGCATTGCAGGCCGGCGATCCCAAGAAAGTGCTCGCCCTGGTGGAGGAGAAGGTGCTCCCCCACTTCGACTTCACCCGCATGACCCGGCTCGCCATGGGCCGGCACTGGCGGGAAGCCACGCCCGAGCAGCAGCAGCAGATCGTTCGGGAGTTCCGCGAGCTGCTGGTGCGCACCTACACCGCGGCCTTCACCTCCTACAAGGGCCAGAGCGTCGCCTATAAGCCCTTCCGGATGGAGCCCGGCGCCACCGACGTCACCGTGCGTACCGAGATCGTCAATCCCGACGGGCGCCCGCCGATTCCGGTGGACTACAGCATGGTCAAGACGCCCAACGGCTGGAAGGTCTACGACGTGGCCATCGAGAACGTGAGCCTGGTGGCCACCTACCGTGGCACCTTCACCGAGGAAATCCGCCGCGGCGGGATCGACGGCCTGATCAAGAGCCTGCGGGACAAGAACCAGAGCCTGGCCCAACAGGGGCCGAAGAGGGGCTGAGGCGGGCGTGGAGGCCAGCGTCCGACGGGAAGGGGAAACCCTCCTGGTGGAGGGACCGGTCACCTTCGCGAGCGTCCCCGCCCTCTTCGCGGCGGGGCGCGAGGCGATGGCTCGGGACGACGGGGAGGTGCGGGTGGACCTGTCCCGAGTCACGGAGGCGGACTCCGCCGCGGTGAGCCTGCTCGTCCACTGGTGGCGGGATGCCCGCCGCCGGGGGCTCGCCTTCGCCGTCCTCCATCCGCCTAAGAGCGTGACAGGGCTCGCCCAGGTGTACGGGGTGGACCGGCTCCTCGGCCTGCCCGGCTCCGACGCTTAAATCCGGGTCTTTCACGAGTTCGGCCAGAAGGAATGGGCGCCGTCATCGACTTGCGGGCGGTTCACAAGGCCTTCGGGGCGATCAAGGCCCTGGACGGGGTGAGCCTATCCGTCGAGCAGGGGGAATTTTTCGCCCTCCTCGGCCCCAACGGGGCCGGCAAGACCACCCTCATCAACATCATTGCAGGCCTCACCCGCGCCACCTCGGGAAGCGTCCGGGTGATGGGCTTCGACGTGGTGGCGGATTACCGGCTCGCGCGGCGCGCTCTGGGGGTGGTGCCCCAGGAGCTGGTGTTCGATCCCTTTTTCACCGTGCGGGAGACTCTGCGGATCCAGTCGGGCTACTACGGCCTCGCCCGCAACGACGACTGGATCGACGAGGTGATGCATCACCTGGACCTGGCGGACAAGGCGGATCGCAACATGCGGGCCCTCTCCGGCGGCATGAAGCGGCGGGTCCTGGTGGCCCAGGCCCTGGTGCACAAGCCCCCGGTCATCGTGCTGGACGAGCCCACCGCCGGGGTGGACGTGGAGCTGCGCCAGGGGCTGTGGAACTTCGTGCGCAGGCTCAACCGGGACGGCCACACTATCGTGCTCACCACCCACTACCTGGAGGAAGCGGAGACCTTGTGCTCCCGCATCGCCATGCTCAAGCAGGGACGCATCGTGGCCCTGGACACCACCGCCAACCTGCTCTCCACCGTGTCCGGCCGCTATCTCAAGCTCAAGCTTGCGCCGGATCAGCTTCCGGCGAGCCTCCATGCGCTGCTAGCCGGCGAAGAACAGGGCCGCTTCGTGCTGGCGCTTCCCGACTACGGCAGCCTGGAGACGGTGCTTGCCACCCTGCGGGAAGCGCGGATCCAGATCCTGGACCTGGAGCTGGCCCAGCCGGACCTGGAAGAAGTCTTCGTGAGCATCATGAACCGTGAATAACTGGATCGGCTTCAAGACCCTGTTCTACAAGGAGTGGCTGCGCTTCTGGAAGGTGGCGTTCCAGACCGTCGCCGCGCCCCTGCTCACCACGCTCCTTTATCTTCTCATCTTCTCCCACGTGCTGGAGAGTCACGTGGAAGCCTTCCCCGGCGTGCCGTACACGGCTTTCCTGGTGCCGGGCCTGGCCATGATGGCGGTGCTGCAGAACGCCTTCGCCAACAGCTCCTCCAGCCTGATCCAGTCCAAGATCACCGGCAACATCGTGTTCGTGCTGCTGCCGCCCCTGTCCCACCGGGACATGCTGCTCGCCTACGTGCTGGCGGCCATGGCTCGGGGGCTCATCGTCGGACTAGGGGTGTTGCTCCTCTCCGCAGCCTTCGTCGCGCTACCGGTGCGCCACGCCCCGTGGGTGCTCGCCTTCGCCGTCCTGGGCAGCGCCATCGCCGGCAGCCTGGGGCTCGTCGCCGGCATTTGGGCGGAGAAGTTCGATCAGCTCGCCGCCTTCCAGAACTTCATTATCATGCCCCTCACCTTTCTCGCCGGGGTGTTCTACTCGGTGCACTCCCTGCCGGGCTTCTGGCAGGCGGTTTCCCACTTGAACCCGTTCTTCTACATGATCGACGGGTTCCGCTACGGCTTTTTCGGCGTCTCCGACGTCCCGCCCCCCGTGAGCCTGGCGATTGTGGGGGCGTGTTTTTTGGCGATATCATTGGGCGCGCTCTGGCTGCTCAAAATGGGCTATAAGCTGCGCCAGTAGCGGCGGGGAAACGACCATGGTATTCGCCGAAGACATCAAGCGCATCATTGAACAGGGCCTCGCTTGCGATTACGTGGAAGTGGAGGGCGACGGCCAGCACTTCGAGGCGATCGTGGTGAGCCCCGAGTTCCGGGGCAAGACCATGGTCCAGCAACATCAGCTCGTTTACCGGGCGCTGGGCAGCCGCATGCGCGGGGAGATCCACGCCCTGTCCATGAAGACCTACACGCCCGAGCAGTGGGCGCAGGCGCGCCCCTAGCGGCCCAGCCCCCATGCAGAAGCTGAGGATCGAGGGGGGAGCGCCGCTCTCCGGGGAGGTGCGGATCTCCGGGGCCAAGAACGCCGCGCTCCCCATCCTGTGCGCCTCGCTCCTCACCCCAGAGCCCCTGTTCGTCGAGAACATTCCCCACCTGCGGGACGTGACCACTACCCTGGGGCTGCTGGCCCAGATGGGGGTCTCCGTGTCCCTGGACGAGAAGCTTGGGGTAGAGCTTTGCGCCCGGGAGCTCACCCGCCTGGTGGCGCCCTACGAGTTGGTGAAAACCATGCGCGCGTCGATCCTGGTGCTGGGCCCCTTGCTCGCCCGCAAGGGCTACGCGGAGGTGTCCCTGCCTGGCGGCTGCGCCATCGGCCTGCGGCCGGTGGACCAGCACATCAAGGGGCTGCAGGCGATGGGCGCGGAGATCGCCATCGAGCACGGCTTCATCGTGGCCAAGGCGGCTCGGCTTCGGGGAACGCGAATCGTCATGGATCTCGTCACGGTGACCGGGACGGAGAACCTAATGATGGCCGCGACCCTGGCGGAGGGCGTCACGATACTGGAAAATGCCGCCCGAGAACCGGAAGTGGTAGATCTCGCCCGTTGCCTGAACGCCATGGGTGCGCGCATCGCCGGTGCGGGCTCGGACGTGATCACCGTCGAGGGGGTGCCCAGGCTTCACGGCGCCCGTCACCGGGTCATGCCCGACCGGATCGAGACCGGCACCTATCTGGCGGCGGCGGCGGTCACCGGCGGGCGCGTGCGGCTCAGGGAAACCCGCGGCGACATCCTGGACGCGGTGCTCGCCAAGTTTGCCGAGGCGGGGGCCCGAATCGACCAGGGGGCGGACTGGATCGAACTCGCCATGCCCGGGAGGCTCCGGGCGGTGAGCGTGCGCACGGCTCCCTATCCCGGCTTTCCCACCGACATGCAGGCCCAGTTCATGCTGCTCAACGCGGTGGCCGAGGGCACCGCGGTGGTCACCGAAACCGTGTTCGAAAACCGTTTCATGCACGTGCAGGAGCTCAAACGCATGGGCGCCGACATCGAGGTGGAGGGCAATACCGCGGTGGTGCGAGGCGTGCCGCGTCTCTCGGGGGCCAACGTGATGGCCACGGACCTGCGCGCCTCCGCCTGCCTGGTGCTGGCGGGGCTGGTGGCCGAGGGGGAGACGGTGGTGGACCGCATCTACCACATCGACCGTGGCTACGAGTGCATCGAGGAGAAGCTCACCCAGCTCGGGGCACGCATCCGGCGGGTGAATTGACCATGGCGGAGCGCAAATTCGGCTTCGGCACCCTGTGCCTGCACGCCGGCGCCATCCCGGATCCCGCGACCGGCGCCCGTGCCGTGCCCATCTACCAGACCACCTCCTTCGTGTTTGACAGCGCCGACCATGCCGCCTCCCTCTTCAACCTGCAGACCTTCGGCAACGTCTACACGCGGATCATGAACCCCACCACCGCCGTGTTCGAGGAGCGCATGGCGGCGCTGGAGAGCGGGCGCGCGGCGGTGGCCACGGCCACCGGCCAGGCGGCGGAGATGACCGCGCTCCTCACCCTATGCAACGCGGGCGACGAGATCGTGTCCGCTTCCACCTTGTACGGGGGCACCTACACCCTGTTCGGCTTCAACTTCGAGAAGCTGGGCATCAAAGTACGCTTCGTCGATCCGGACGATCCGGAAAACTTCCGCCGCGCCATCACGGAGAAGACCCGCTGCCTCTACGCCGAGACCGTCGGCAACCCCCTCATGAACGTGGCGGACATCGAGGCCATCGCGGGAATCGCCCACGAAGCGGGGATCCCTCTGGTTGTCGACAACACGGTGGCCACTCCGTACCTCTGCCGTCCCATCGAGTGGGGCGCGGACATCGTAGTGCACTCGGCCACCAAGTACATCGGCGGCCACGGCACCACCATGGGGGGCGTGCTGGTCGAGTCGGGCAAGTTCCCGTGGGGCAACGGCAAGTTTCCGGAGATGGTGACCCCGTCCAAGGGCTACCACGGGGTGATCTTCCATGAGACCTTCGGCGACTTCGGGTTCGCCATGCGGGCGCGGATGGAGACCTTGCGCACCCTGGGACCCGCGCTCTCGCCCTTGAACGCCTGGCTGCTGCTGCAGGGGCTGGAAACGCTGCACCTGCGCATGGAGCGCCACTGCGCTAACGCCCTGGCGGTGGCGCAGTTCCTCCAGGACCATCCGCTGGTTTCCTGGGTGAGCTATCCGGGGCTGCCCGGCGACAAGTACCACGCCCTGGCAAAGAAGTACCTGCCCAAGGGGACAAGCGGGTTACTCGCTTTCGGCGTGAAGGGCGGCATGGAGGCGGGTGTCAAGTTCATCGAGGCGGCCCAGCTCATGTCCCACCTCGCCAACATCGGCGACGCCAAGACTCTAGTGATCCATCCCGCTTCCACTACCCACCGCCAGCTCACCGAGGAAGAGCAGGCCAAGGCCGGCGTGACTCCGGACATGGTCCGCATCTCCGTGGGCATCGAGGACCTGGACGACATCCTGTGGGACATCGACCAGGCCCTCGCCCGGTCCCAGCGGGGCTAGCGAGCAGCTTACTCATCGCGACGGATGGGCAATAGCTCCTGCAACACCCTCGCCGCCTCCTGAATGCCGGTGGGGCGGGCTGCCGCCGGGCGGGGCAGCGCCAGCAGCCGCTCCACCGTGGTCTGGAGTTCCCGTGACGCGAGATCCTCGGGCGGCAGCACTTCGCATCGGGCGTGGGACCGTAGCCACTCCACGAGATGGGGCGTCTCCGGCCAGTCGGGCCGCGCCAGCGTCACCACCGCGGCGCCGGCGCAGGCGGCTTCCACGAAGGTGCCGTAACCGGGCTTGGTGAGCACCAGGTCGGAGGAGGCGATCAGGTCGCCGAAAGGGAGGTCCAGCCGGTCGAATGGGGTCGCATCCTCCCGTTCGGGGGCCGCATCCCCTGGCGTCAGCCAGTGGAGGCCAGGGATACGGGGAAGGCTGTCCAGGGGCAAGAGGGCGGGAATTCCGCCCAGGGCTACCAGGGCGAGGCGCGTCGTCCCTTCGAGGTGGAGCCGGGCGCGGATTTCCGCCGAGCGGCTGCGTCCCAGCCGGGCCACGGGTCCCACCAGGATCGGCTCCAGCTCCGGCATGGGCATGCCCGGCGTAAGCGCGATGAAGCGGGTCGCATCCCGGTAGGCGGCGAGCATCCGGGCAGCGATTTCCCCGGCCCCTTCGAAAGTTCCGCAATAGGATTGGAACATGGCGGCCCAATGGAACGAACCGATGCCCACCGCCGGAACGCCGGCCCGGCGCGCGGCGGCTAGCGGCAGGCAGCTCACGGCCGAGAGCACCAGGTCGACCCGGAGCGTCTTGAGGGCCCGGGCAGCTTCCGCCACCTCTGCGTCCCAGCGGGTATGAAGCGCCCGATAGGTGTCGTAGGAAGCCCTGGGCAGCACCGTCATGGCATCGGCCATGACAAGTCCCGGCTCCGGTCCCGGCGCCAGCACTTGCAGCTCCCCTTGGAAATGGGACGCTAGCACCGGGCGGGGCGCCGCGGAGCGCACCGTCACACGCAACCGGGGAAGGCGCTCCCCCAGGGCGTTCACCACGGGGGCGCACTGGGCGATATGCCCGTAGCCGTGGGGCGAGATGTCGACCAGCAGGTGCATGGAGGCGAGCGGGATTTTACGCCTAAAATGGAAGCGAGCCCGGAGCCACGGGCCGCCGCCCGCTGGCACCATCGCGCCGCCGCCATGGATTTGGAGATCGTTCCTCCCTTGGAGACCCCGCCGCCGCGGGCGGCCATTCGCGCCGCCTATCTGGCCGACGAGGGGGAGACGGTGGAGGGCCTCGCCCGCCGCGCCCGGCTGGCCCCCGCCGGCGCCTCGCGGGTGCGCGCGGCTGCAGAAAACCTGGTAAAGGGGGTGCGTTCGCGCCAGGCCGCCTCTCCCCTGGACGCCTTCCTGCGCGAGTACGACCTTTCGTCCCATGAGGGGGTCGTGCTCATGTGCCTGGCAGAAGCGCTGCTGCGCATCCCTGATGCCGCCACCGCGGACCGCCTGATCCGCGACCAGTTGCCCCGGGGAGACTGGGAAAAACACCTGGGCCGTTCCGCCTCGTTTTTCGTCAACGCTTCCACCTTCGGGCTGCTCCTGACCGGACGGGTGGTGGCGCTGGAAGAGGCACCCGGCGAGACGTTGACCGCGGCGTTGAAGCGCCTCGCCGCCCGGGGCGGCGAGGCCGTGGTGCGGGCGGTATTGAAGAGCGCCATGAGCATCCTTGCCCGCCAGTTCGTGGCGGGCGAGACCATCGAGGAGGCACTGCAGGCGCGCGACCCATCGCCCCTCACCCGCTATTCCTTCGACATGCTGGGGGAAGCGGCTCTCACCGCGCGGGACGCAGAGCGCTATTTCCAGGCCTACGCCCACGCCATCGAGGCGCTGGCAGACCAAGCGGAAGGGACCGATCCCTGGGCGGCCCCCGGCGTCTCCATCAAGCTCTCGGCGCTGCATCCCCGCTACGAGTACAGCCAGCGCCGGCGGGTCATGGAGGAGCTGGTGCCGCGCTTGAAGGCCCTCGTCCGCCGCGCCCGGGACGCCCGGCTGGTGGTGACCCTGGACGCGGAGGAGAGCGAGCGGCTGGAGCTCATGCTGGACGTCTTCGCCGCGGTGTATGAATCCGGCGAGTGCGCGGGCTGGGAGGGTTTTGGCCTTGCGGTGCAGGCCTACCAGAAGCGGGCGGCCCCGGTGATCGAATGGCTAGCAGCGCTCTCCCGCGCCCAGCGCCGCCGGATCCCCTTGCGGCTGGTCAAGGGTGCCTACTGGGACACCGAGATCAAGCGCGCCCAGGTCCAGGGGCTCGAAGGCTATCCCGTCTTCACCCGCAAGCGCCACACCGACGTTTCCTATTTGGCCTGCGCGCGGGCGATGCTTTCGGCCGAGGACGCCTTTTTCTGCCAGTTCGCCACCCACAATGCCCAGACCATCGCCTACGTGCTGGAGTGCGCGGGCGACGGGCGGGCTTTCGAGTTCCAGCGGCTCCACGGCATGGGGGAAGCGCTCTACCGCGAAGTGCAGACGGTAGCGCCGGTGCCGTGCCGGGTATACGCGCCGGTGGGAAGCTTCGATGCCCTGCTTCCTTATCTGGTGCGGCGGCTGCTGGAGAACGGGGCCAACACGTCCTTCGTGAACCGGGTGGGGCATCCGGAGGTGCCCATCGAGCGGCTGGTGGAGGATCCGGTGGCCACGGTGGAACGGGAGGGGGCGGTACCTCATCCTCGAATTCCTCTCCCGGTGGACCTGTTCGGGCCCGAGCGGAAGAACTCCCTGGGTTTTTCCTTCGCCGATCCCGTCGCGTTGCAGGCGATGGCGGAGGGCCTGGAGCGGGCCTTCTCCCGGCCCTGGTCCGCCGCGCCCCTCGTCTCCGGCCGGCGGCTGCCGGGCAGGCCCGCGCCGGTGCGGGATCCTTCCGACCGCCGGCGGCAAGTGGGGGAGGTGATCGAGGCGACCCCGGAGCAGGGCGGAGAGGCCATCGAACGGGCCCGGGCCGCCGCGCCCGCATGGGACCGGACGCCCGTGGAGGAGCGGGCTTCCATCCTGGAGCGGGCGGCCGGCCTCCTGGAAGCCCACCGGGACGAGCTCATGGCCCGCATCGTGCGGGAGGCCGGGCGCACCCTGCCCAACGCCCTGGCGGAAGTACGGGAGGCGGCCGACTTCTGCCGCTACTACGCAGCTCAAGCGCGAAAACAATTCGCCGACCTGGCGCTTCCCGGCCCGACGGGGGAGGAGAACCGGCTGCGCCTGCGGGGCCGGGGCGTGTTCGTGTGCGTGAGCCCTTGGAACTTCCCCCTCTCCATCTTCGTGGGCCAGGTCGCCGCCGCCCTGGCGGCGGGCAACGGCGTGGTGGCCAAGCCCGCGCCCCAGACGCCGCTGACCGCCATGGGGGCGGTGGAGCTCCTCCTGGAAGCGGGCGTTCCCGAGGACGTGCTGCATCTCGTGCCCGGCGGGCGGGCGCTGGGGGCGGCCCTCACGGCGCATCCCGCCATCGCCGGGGTGGCGTTTACCGGCTCTTTCGAGACCGCCCGGGCCATCGACGCCGTCCTCGGGCGACGGGAAGGCCCCATGGTGCCCCTCATCGCCGAAACCGGTGGGCTCAACGCCATGGTGGTGGACAGCTCCGCCTTGACCGAGCAGGTGGTGACCGACGCGATCCAGTCCGCCTTCGACAGCGCTGGCCAGCGCTGCTCGGCCCTGCGGCTCCTGTTCCTCCAGGAGGAAGTGGCGGAGCGCACCCTGGAAATGCTCGCCGGGGCGGTGGATGAGCTCAAGCTGGGCGATCCGCTTCGCCTCGACACCGACGTGGGGCCCCTGATCGACGAGGCGGCCCGGGAGCGGCTGCTGGCCCATGTCCGCTCGATCGAGCGCCAGGCGCGGCTGGTGTGCATGGCGAGACTTCCGGGGGAGGAGGACACGGGCTGCTTCTTTGCTCCCCGGGTGCTCGAGATCGAGAACCCGGACCTCCTGCGGCGGGAGGTATTCGGGCCCATCCTGCACGTCGTGCGCTGGAAGGCGTCCGAGCTGGACCGGGTGGTGGGGGCCATCAACGCCACGGGCTACGGACTAACCCTGGGCGTGCACAGCCGGGTGGAGTCCACCATCCGGCGGGTGGTGGAGGGGGCTCGGGTGGGCAACATGTACGTTAACCGCAACATGATCGGTGCGGTGGTGGGCTCGCAGCCCTTCGGCGGCGAGGGGCTCTCGGGCACCGGGCCCAAGGCGGGCAGTCCCCACACGCTCCCCCGCTTCGCCGTGGAGCGCTCGGTTTGTGTGAATACCGCCGCGGCCGGGGGCAACGCGGCGTTGCTCGCCTCGCTGGGCGACTGATCGATCCACGCTAAACTATCGCCCTTCGTTCGACGGAGATCGCGCATGCGTCAGCCTGTGCCCCTTGCCGGAATCAAGGTCATCGAGCTCGGCACCCTCATCGCCGGGCCGTTCTGCGCCCGGCTGCTCGCCGAATTCGGCGCTGAGGTGATCAAGATCGAGCCGCCTGGCGAGGGCGATCCCCTGCGCAAGTGGCGCATGCTGTACAAGGAGACGTCCCTGTGGTGGTACGTGCAGGGGCGCAACAAGAAATCGGTCACGGTGAATCTGCGCGCGCCTGAAGGGCAGGAGATCGTGCGCCGGCTCGCCCGGGACGCAGACATCGTGGTGGAGAACTTCCGCCCCGGCGCCATGGAGAAATGGAACCTGGGCTGGGAGCAGCTCTCCGCCATCAACCCCGGGCTCGTCATGGTGCGCATCTCCGGTTACGGCCAGACGGGTCCGTACCGGGACCGGCCTGGCTTCGGCGCCATCGGCGAATCCATGGGGGGCTTGCGCCATCTCACCGGTTTTCCGGACCAGCCCCCGGTACGGGTCGGGGTGTCCATCGGCGACTCCATCGCCGCTCTGCACGGGGTGATCGGCGCCCTCATGGCGCTGCGCCACCGGGAGGTGAAGGGCGGGCGGGGCCAGGTGGTGGACGTGGCCCTCTACGAATCGGTGTTCAACCTGATGGAGAGCCTGCTGCCCGAGTACGACATGTACGGATTCGTGCGGCAGCGCAGCGGCTCCTCGCTCCCCGGCATCGTTCCCTCCAACACCTATCCCTGCAAGGACGGCAAATACGTGGTGATCGGCGCCAACGCCGATTCCATCTTCAGGCGCATGATGACTGCCATCGGGCGCGAGGACCTGGCGAACGACCCGGAGCTCGCCCGCAACGACGGGCGGGTCAAGCACACCGAGCGCATCGAGACCGCCATCCGCGACTGGACCCGGGTCCACTCCCTAGAGGAAGTGCTCGAAACCCTGGAGCGGGCGGAGGTGCCCGCGGGCCGCATCTACGACATCGCCGACATCGTGGCCGACCCCCACTACCAAGCGCGGGAAATGATCCGCGAGTATCGCCTGCCCGACGGGCACCCCCTCAAGCTGCCCGGCATCGTGCCCAAGCTCTCGGAGACGCCGGGGGACACCCGCTGGCTCGGGCCGGCGCTGGGGGAGCATACCGACGAGGTGCTGGAGCGGCTGGGCTACGACGCCCCAGCGCGGGAGCGGCTGCGGAAGGCCGGGGTGATTTGATGGCCTGCTCGCGCAAGTCGGCTAGGCCGGGTCCGTTACGCCGCTGGGCAGCCGCTGCGCTTCTGCTGTCGCTGGCCGGCCAGGGTGTCGCGGCGGAGAGTTTCCGCCTGGATCCCCAGCACACCTATGTGTACTTCGCCGTCACCCACGTCGGGGTATCCACCTTGCGGGGCCGGTTCAATATCGACAAGGGCCGCGCGATCCTGGACACCCGGGCGCAGACGGCCGAGGTGGACGCGCTAATCGATACGGGAAGCGTTTCCACCGGCGCGGAGGCGCTGGACCGCCTGTTGCGGGATCCCGATTTCTTCGACGCCGCCTCGTTTCCGGTGGCGCGCTTCGTGGCGAAGGCCACGCGCTTCGAGGAGGGGCTGCCCCGGGAGTTCGAGGGCTGGCTCACGGTGCGGGGCCGGACCCGCAAGCTCACCCTCACCGTCGAGCGCTTTGCCTGCCGGGTCGTGAAAATCCTTCTGGTGCGACGCTACATCTGCGGCGGGGACTTGAGCGCCGTGGTGCGCCGCTCGGACTTCGGCATGGACCGGTTCCTCGACCTGGTGAGCGACGAAGTGCGTCTCAGCATCTCCGTCGAGGGGATTCGCGAAGGCGGTTAGGAGCGCACGGCCGCGGGATTGACACCGCCGAGGCCGCCGTGTGAGCATCCTCGCGCCGTCGTTCGGTCCGAAACAAACGAGGAGGAAGAAGATGAAACGCGCGCGACCTATCCGATGGATCCTCGCCATGGCGGCGCTGGCGTTCGCGCCCGCCGGCTTAGCCCAGGGCAAGCTCGAAAAACCGGATCTCACCATCGCGGTGGGGGGCAAGAGCCTTTTTTACTACCTGCCCCTCACCATCGCCGAGCAAAAGGGTTTCTTCAAGGACGAGGGGCTCAATGTCCAGATCGTGGACTTCCCCGGGGGCGCCAAGGCGCTGCAAGCCCTGGTGGGCGGCAGCGCGGACATGGTCTCCGGGGCCTACGAGCACACCATCAACATGCAGGCCAAGGGCATCCCCATCAAGGCGGTGGTGCTGCAGGGCCGCTACTCGGGCATCGTGCTGGGGGTGCATAGATCCAGGACGGAGCAATGGCGCTCCCCCGCGGATATGAAAGGGTGGAAAGTGGGCGTCACGGCGCCCGGCTCCTCCACCCACATGTTCGTGTCCAACCTGCTGGTGAAGCACGGTCTCAAGCCCGCCGACGTGGCCATCATCGGGGTGGGCGCCACCGGCGGGGCGGTGGCGGCGATGAAGCGGAACGAAATCGACGCCATTTCCAACCTGGACCCGGTGATTACGCGCCTGGAAGCGGCGGGCGACATCGTGATCAAGGTGGACACCCGTACCGAGGAGGGCATGCGGCAGGCCTACGGCAGCGCCGCCTACCATGCCGGCTGCATCTACGTGAAAGAAGACTTCGTGAAAAAATACCCCAACACGGTGCAGGCAGTGGTGAACGCCATGGTGCGCGCTAACCGCTGGCTGCAGAAGGCTACCGACAAGGAGATCATCGCCACGGTACCGCCGGAATATTACGGCGGCGACGTGGGCTTGTACCGGGTGGGCCTGATCAAGAACCTGCCGACCCTGTCCCCGGACGGCCAGCTCACGATGGAAGGCGCCAGGAGCGTGTACGCGGTGCTCAAGCAGTTCGAACCTTCCGTGCAGAAGGCGGCCCACATTGATCTCGCCGCCACTTTCGACAACGGCTTCGTCCGGAAGGCCCTGCAGAAATACAAGTAGCCGTGGTCCGCCGGGGAGTATGCGGGAGGGGCGGGAAAATCCGAGCATGAGCCCGTCTCAAGGGGGTTTCGCCGCAAGCGCATTCCACGAGGTCGCGCTGGCCCTCGTCGATATCACCGTGACGTTCCCCTCCCGTAGCGGCCCGGGGGAATCTTACACCGCGGTGCGCGACACGACGCTGCGGGTCGCCCGCGGGGAATTCGTATCGGTGGTGGGGCCCACCGGCTGCGGTAAGTCCACTTTGCTCAACGTGGCGGCGGGGCTGCTCGTGCCCACGGGCGGGCACGTGGAAGTCTTCGGCGAGCGGCTCCAAGGGATCAACCGCCAAGCCGGCTACATGTTCCAGGCCGACGCCCTCATGCCCTGGCGCAGCGCCCTGGAGAACGTGGCCGCCGGGCTCATCTTCCGCGGCGTCCCGAAGCCGGAAGCCCTGGAGCGGGCCGCCGAGTGGTTGAAACGGGTGGGGCTCGCCGGCCACGGGCACAGCTTCCCCCACCAGCTCTCGGGCGGCATGCGCAAGCGTACCGCGCTGGCCCAGATGCTCATCCTGGACCCGCAGATCCTGCTCATGGACGAGCCTTTCTCGGCCCTCGACGTCCAGACCCGCCAGCTCATGGAGAACGAGCTGCTGGAGCTGTGGTCTGCGGATCGCAAGTCGGTGGTGTTCATCACCCACGACCTGGAGGAGGCCATCGCCCTCTCCGACCGGGTGGTGGTGCTCTCGGCGGGTCCCGGCACCCATCCCATTGGCGAGTACCCGATCGACCTGCCCCGCCCGCGGGACGTGGCGGAGATCCGACTCGCTCCCCATTTCGTCGACCTGCACAGCCGGATCTGGCACACCATGAAGGCCGAGGTGCTGAAGGGCTATGCCCAGACCATGGAAGGCTGACCGGGCCGGGGAGCGCGAGGGATGAAAGGCAAGCCAAGCGCCCGCACCCTGTGGATCTACCAGCTCCTGGTGCTGGTGGGCGTGTTCTTCGCCTGGTGGGTCCTCACCGAGACGGAGATCCTGCCGCCCTTCTTCTTCGGCCGGCCCCTGGTGGTGCTGGCCAAGGTGTGGGAGTGGTTCGCGGGCGGGGAGATCTACCGGCACCTGGCGGTCACCCTCGTGGAGACGCTCCTCGCCTTCGCCGTGGGCACCGTGTTCGGCCTGGTGATCGGCATGTGGCTCGCCCTGTCCCCCGTCGCTTCCGCCATTCTCGATCCGTACATCAAGGCCTTGAACGCCATGCCGCGAGTGATCCTCGCCCCTATCTTCGCCGTGTGGTTCGGGCTGGGCATCTGGTCCAAGGTGGCCCTCGGGGTGACGCTGGTATACTTCATCGTGTTCTTCAACGTGTACCAGGGGGTGAGGGAGGTGAGCCCCGTGGTGCTCGCCAACGCCCGCATGCTGGGCGCCAGCCGACGGCATCTCCTGCGCTACGTGTATCTGCCCTCGGCCACGAGCTGGGTGTTCTCCAGCCTGCACACCTCGGTGGGCATGGCCTTCGTGGGCGCCGTGGTGGGCGAGTACCTGGGCTCGGCCCAGGGCGTGGGCTACCTGATCCTCCAGGCCGAGGGCACCTTCGACATCAACACCGTGTTCGCCGGGATCCTGGTGCTCACGGGCTTCGCCCTGCTGCTGGACGCGGTGGTGACCTTCGCCGAGCGGCGGCTCCTGGTATGGCGGCCCACCGCGGCGGGGAGCGAGACCCTTTAGCGTCGCGCGACACCGAACCGGGGTGCAGTGCTCCCCCGCTTCCGTCGGGCGCGGACCTATAATGAAGAATGGATCAAGAAAGGTCCGAAACGATGCCCGAGCAACCCTCCGCCTGCGCCGAGGCCCTGTCCGAGATCGAGCGGCTGCAGCGGGCGCTCAGGACGCTGTCCGCGTGCAACCGGGCCCTGGTACGGGCGGAAGACGAGGCGGCGCTGCTCCGGGACATCTGCCGGGTCATCGTGGAGGAGGGCGGCTACCGCCTGGCCTGGGTGAGCCGGGCCGAGCACGACGAGGAGAAGACCGTCACGCCCGTCGCCTGTTGGGGCGTGGACGAGGGCTTCCTCGCCATCAAGCGCACCTGGCGGGAGGATTCCGAGCGGGGCAAGGGCCCGAACCCCGTCGCCATCCGCACCGGGGAGCCCTGCATCGTGCGGGACATCCGTACCGATCCCAACTATCCCTTCTGGCGGGATGAGGCCGCCCGGCGGGGCTATGTCTCGGTGATCGCGCTGCCGCTGCGGATCGAAGGGGCCGTGGGGGGAGCGCTCAGCATCTACGCGCCAGAGCCCGACGCCTTCGATCCCGAGGAGGTCAAGCTCTTGACCGAGCTGGCCGATGACCTGGCCTACGGCATCGAGACGCTGCGGGAACGGGCCCGGCGCCGGCGGGCGGAGGAGGAGCTCCACCGGCTCAACCGCGCCCACCGCACCCTCGCGGCGTCGAACCACGCCCTGCTCCACGCCCAGGACGAGGAAAGCCTCCTCAAGGAGATCTGCCGGGTGGTGGTGGAGGAAGCGGGTTACCGCTCCGCGTACGTGACCCGGGCGGAAGACGACGAGGCGTGCACCTTGCGGCCGGTGGCCTGGGCGGGAGTGGACCAAGATTTCCTGGACGCCCTCCGGCTCTCCTGGGCGGACGAGGAGCGGGGCCGGGGGGCGAGCGGCACGGCGGTGCGCACCGGCGAGCCCGCCGTCATCCGCAATGTGGCGACCGATCCCAATGTCATGGTGTGGAAGGAGGAGTTCCTGGCTCGGGGCTACGCCTCGCTGATCGCGCTGCCCCTGCGGGTGGACGGGCGGATTTTCGGGGCGCTCGCCATCTGCGCGCCGGAGCCGGACGCGTTCGACGCAGCCGAGGTAGAGCTGCTCAAGAAAACGGCGCAGGACCTGAGTTACGGGCTGTCCGCCCTGCTCGCCCGGGCCCGGGCGCGGGAGGCGGAGGAGACCATCCGCCGCATGGCCTACTTCGACCCGCTCACCGGGCTGCTCAACCGGGTGAGCCTAGGGGAGCGGCTGGAGCAGGTCGTCGCCGAGTCCCGGGCGCAGAACCGCTCCTTCGCCCTGCTGCACCTCGAGGTGGGCCGCTTTCGCGAGATAAACGAGACCCTGGGCTACCGGGAGGGCGATGCGCTGCTCAAGGAGATCGGCTCGCGGCTTTCCGGCGTCGTGGGAGAAGGGGGCATCGTGGCACGGGTGGGGGAGGGCGAGTTCGCGCTGCTCCTGCCCCGGGTGAACGCCGAGAAGGCGATCCAGTTCGCCCAGCGCCTGCTGGTGGCCCTTTACGATCCGGTGGAGCTTTCCGGGCTGCAGGTGGATGCCCGGGCCCATATCGGCATCGCCCTTTTCCCCGGCCACGGCACGGAGCCGGACGTGCTCATGCGCCGGGCCAGCATGGCGGCCTACCAGGCCAGGCGCCGGGGCAGCGGGTTCGCCGTCTACGCCGGGGCCCTCGACAGCGACAGCACCCGGCGCCTCGAGCTCATGGGCGACCTGCGCCGGGCCATCGAGCACCACGAGCTCCTGCTCTACTGCCAGCCTAAGGTGCGCATGGCCTCGCGCCGCGTCTGCGGCGCGGAAGCCCTGGTGCGCTGGCGGCATACGCGCCACGGCATGATCAACCCGGGCGAGTTCATCAAGCTGGCCGAAGGCACGGGGCTCATCACGCCCCTCACCTACTGGGTCCTGGAGGCCGCTTTGCGCCAGCGCTACGCCTGGCGGGAGCGAGGCGTCGAGAGCCCGCTGGCGGTCAACCTGTCGGCCCGGGACCTGCACGATCCCCAGTTGCTCGACCGGGTAAACGGGCTGTTCGCCACCTGGGGCGCCCGGCCCGACTGGATCCAGTTCGAGCTTACCGAGAGCGCCCTCATGGACGACCCGGCCGGATCCCTGGAGACCCTGCGGCGGCTGAAGGACCTGGGGGTGGAGCTGCTCATCGACGACTTCGGCACCGGCTACTCGTCCCTGGCCTATCTGCAGAGGCTGCCGGTGGACACCATCAAGATCGACCAGTCCTTCGTCGGGCGGATGGTGGACAGCGCCGACTCCGCCGTGATCGTGCGCTCCACCATCGAGCTGGCCCATAGCCTGGACCTGGAGGTGGTGGCCGAAGGGGTGGAGAACCAGGCGATCTGGGGACGCCTGGCGGAGCTGGGGTGCGACATAGCCCAGGGCTATTGCATCAGCGCGCCGATTCCCGCGGACGAGTTTCCCGCCTGGGAGGCCCGCTCCCCGTGGATTGCGGGCTAGGTGCTAGCCCGGATATTTCCCGAGTTTTCCCCATGAACGACTCGCCCGAGCTTTCCTCCTCGCCCATAACGCTTCCCTTCGATTGGGACTTCCCCTATCCCTCTCAGCGCATGCCGGTGCTGGCGGCGAACGTGGTGGCCACTTCCCAGCCCCTGGCGGCCCAGGCGGGGCTCGCCATGCTCCAGCGGGGCGGCAACGCGGTGGACGCGGCCCTCGCCTGCGCCATCGCCCTCACCGTGGTGGAGCCCACCGGCAACGGCCTCGGCTCGGACGCCTTCGCCCTGGTGTGGGACGGCACGCGCCTGCACGGCCTCAACGCCTCGGGCCGGGCGCCGAAGGCGTGGAGCCCGGAGCGCTTCCAGGGCATGACGGCGATGCCCGTCCTCGGCTGGGAGGCGGTGACCGTGCCGGGGGCGGTGGCGGGCTGGCTGGCCCTTTCCCGGCGCTTCGGGAAGCTGCCCTTCGCCGACCTGTTCGAGCTGGCGATCCGCTACGCCGCCGACGGCTTCCTGGTGTCGCCCACCATCGCCCGGCTGTGGGCCGCCATGGCGCCCGTCCTCGCCTCCCAGCCGGGTTTTGCCCAAGCCTATCTGCCCAAGGGGCGTCCGCCGCTCCCCGGCGAGCGCTTCGCCTTTCCAGATCTGGCGAAGAGCCTGGCCATGATCGCCGCCTCGGAAGGGGAAGCGTTCTACCGAGGCGAGCTGGCGGAGAGAATCGCCGCCCATGCCCGGGCCCACGGCGCGGCGCTGACCCTGGAGGATCTGGCGAGCCACGCGGTGGACTGGGTGGAGCCCGTCGCCCAGCGCTACCGCGGCTTTACGCTGCACGAGATACCGCCCAACACCCAGGGCATCGCGGCGCTCGAGGCCCTCGGGATCCTCTCCCACTTCGATCTCGCCTCGTGTCCGGCGGATTCCGCCGACAGCGTGCACCTGCAGGTGGAGGCCATGAAGCTCGCCTTCGCCGACCTCTATCGTTATGTGGGGGATCCGGCTTCCATGACCGTGACTCCCGCCGAGCTTCTCGACCCGGCCTATCTCCGGGAGCGGGTGACGCGCATCGACAGGAAGAAAGCTTCCCGCCCCGCCCACAGGCACCCGGGCGGCGGCACCGTGTACCTTACCGCCGCCGACGCCTCTGGAATGATGGTGTCATTGATCCAGTCCAACTACATGGGCTTCGGCTCGGGCGTGGTGGTGCCGGGCACCGGTGTGAGCCTGCAGAACCGCGGCGCGGGCTTCGTCCTGGCCGAGGGACACCCCAACCAGGTGGCCGGCGGCAAACGGCCGTTGCACACCATCATTCCCGGCTTCGTTACCCGGGACGGCGCGCCGCTGATGAGCTTCGGCGTGATGGGAGGCGCCATGCAGGCCCAGGGCCACGTGCAGATACTGGTGCGACTCGCCGACTACCGCCAGAACCCCCAGGCGGCGGCCGACGGGCCCCGCTGGCGGATCGATCCCGGCGATATCCTGGCGGTGGAGCATTCCATGCCGGCGGCCACCGTGGAGGCGCTCCGGCGCCGGGGCCACGTCGTGCGGGTCGCGCCCCGCTTCGCCACGGAATTCGGGCGCGCCCAGGCTATCTACCGCCTGGAGGGCGGCTACCTGGGGGCGTCCGAGCCCCGGGCCGATGGCCAGGCGGTGGGATACTGAAAATGTCCGCGGCTGACGTGCTGATGGAGCAGCTCGGCCGCTATCCCAAGGTGTCGCTGGCGGTCAAGCCCACGCCCCTGGAGCCGCTCTCGCGGCTGGGGCGGGCCCTCGGCGGGTTGCGGTTGTGGGTCAAGCGCGACGACTTGACGGGGCTCGGGGGCGGCGGCAACAAGGTCCGCAAGCTGGAATACCTGTTGGGCGAGGCCCTCGCCCGCGGGGCGGACACCCTCATCACCACCGGCGCGTGGCAGTCGAACCACGCCCGCCAGACCGCCGCCGCGGCCGCCCGGCTTGGGCTCGCCTGCCATCTGCTGCTCTCGCCCTCCCGCCCGGACGCGGGCATCGAATACACCCGGGGCGGCAACCTGCTGCTCGATCGGCTGCTGGGCGCCCGCCTCCATGCCCTCGAACCGGGCGAGGAGCCGACGGCGGCGATGGAGCGGTTGGCGGCGAAGCTTGCCTCCCAAGGGGCGAAACCTTACGTCATCCCTCGCGGCGGCACGTGCCTTCTCGGCGATCTCGGCTACGCCGAATGCGCCGTTGAGCTTCTGGCCCAGGCGCGGGCCCAGGGCGTCCACCTCGACCGGGTGGTGCTCGCCAGCGGCAGCGGCGGCAGCCACGCGGGGCTCGTGGCCGGTTTCCACGTGATGGGTGCAGCGGTCCGGGTGACGGGCATCGCCGTGCGCGCGAGCGCGTCCGAGCAGCGGCCGCTGGTCACCCGGCTTGCCGCTCAAGCCGCGGGGGCCCTTGGTTCCGAGTCGGCGCCGCCGGACGAGGCGGTGGAGGTGACCGACGCCTACCTCGGGGCGGGCTACGGTGAACCGACGCAGCCGATGAAGGAGGCGCTCGCCCTGGCCGCGGGCACCGAAGGCCTGCTCCTCGATCCGGTGTACACCGGCAAGGCCATGGCGGGGCTCGTGGACCTCGCGCGCAAGGGCGGGATCGGCCGCGACGAGACGGTGGCGTTTCTGCACACCGGCGGGCTGCCGGGTCTGTTTGCCTACGCGGATGTGTTTGCTTGAATCGGGCTTCCGCGGAGAGAGGGGAAGTCGATCGAAAGGAGGATGACCATGACCGACCATGTGTACAAGCTAATCGAGCTGACCGGCTCGTCGAGCACCAGCATCGAGGATGCGGTGCAGAACGCGATCGCCAAGGCGTCGAAGACGCTGCGCAACCTTCACTGGTTCCAGATCGTGGAAACCCGGGGCGCCATCGCCGAGGGCAAGGTGGCCCATTGGCAGGTGACCCTCAAGGTGGGTTTCACCCTCGAAGACTGAATAGACGGTCCTGGGGAGTGTCGTTCTCCTCGCCCTCCTGGTGGCGGGGCTGGGGTGACTGTCGACCCTGGTCTGGCCCGTGATCAAGGCTGCAGGCTGGCGCCGGCTGACGGCCCCGCGGGCTTCAGTGATGAAGGATCTTGGACAGGAACTGCTGGGCCCGGTCGGAGCGGGGCTTGCCGAAGAAATCCTCCTTGAGGGCGTCCTCCACAATCTCGCCCTCGTCCATGAAGACCACCCGGTGGGCCACCTTGCGCGCGAAGCCCATCTCGTGGGTGACCACCATCATGGTCATGCCTTCCCGGGCGAGCTCCACCATCACGTCCAGCACCTCGTTGATCATCTCCGGGTCGAGGGCGGAGGTAGGCTCGTCGAACAGCATGCACACCGGGTCCATAGCCAGCGCCCGGGCGATGGCCACCCGCTGCTGCTGGCCGCCGGAGAGCTGCCCGGGGTACTTGTACGCCTGATCCTTGAGGCCGACCCGGTCCAGGAGCTTCAACGACTTCTCGGTGGCTTCCTCCTTGGACCGGCCCAGCACCTTGACCTGAGCCAGGTTGACGTTGTCGATGACCTTCATGTGGGGGAACAGCTCGAAGTGCTGGAACACCATGCCCACCTGGGAGCGCAGCTTGGTGAGGTTGGTCTTCGGGTCCCCCACCGACACGCCATTGACAATGATCTCTCCCTCCTGGAACGGTTCCAGCCCGTTCACGCACTTGATCAGGGTCGACTTTCCCGAGCCGGATGGGCCGCACACCACCACCTGGCCCTTGTCCACGTAGGTGGAGCAGTTCTTGAGCACCTGGAAGTTCCCGTACCACTTGGAGACGTTCTTGATCGTGATCATACGGAGAACCTCTGTTGCAAGCGCTTCACCAAGTAGGAGGCGGCGTAGCACATGACGAAATACACGAGGGCGGCGAAGAGATAGAGCTCCACCAGGCGGCCGTCCCGCTGGGCCACCTTGCTCGCCACCCCCATGAAGTCGGACAGGCCCACCACGTACACGAGGGAGGTGTCCTGGAACAGGATGATGTCCTGGGTGAGCAGGATCGGGACCATGTTGCGGAACGCCTGGGGCAGTACCACGTGGCGCATCGCCTGGCCATAGGAGAGCCCGAGGGCGTAGGCGGCGTTGACCTGGCCCTTGGGCACGCTTTGGATGCCGGCGCGGATGATCTCGCAATAGTAGGCGGCCTCGAACAGGGTGAAGGCGATGAGGGCGGAGTAGAACGGGCCGATGCCCGCGGCGTACTCGGTGCCCTGGATGGCGCGCATGACGATGGGCACCAGGAAGTAGAACCAGAAGATCACCAGGATGAGGGGAATGGAGCGCAGCAGGTTGACGTAGGCGCCCGCGGGCAGGTTGAGGAGCTTGAAGCGGGAGAGCCGCATGAGGGCGAGCAGCGTGCCCAGCACGATGCCTCCCGCCATGGCGAGGGCCGTGAGGTAGAGGGAGAACTGCATGCCCCGCCACAGGAAAGGCAGCGCCCGCACGATCACATTGAAGTCGAATTCCCCGAACATGGGCTACCGTCCGCCGCTGCCGATGTAGCCCGGGACCCGCACCCGGGCTTCCAGGATCCGCATGCCAACCATGACGATCATGGTGATCATCACGTACAGGAGCGTGGCCACGGTGAAGGCCTCGAAGCCGTGGAAGGTGAAGTCGGTGATCTGGCGGCTCTGGGCGGTGAGCTCCAGGAGCCCAATGGTGAGGGCCACGGAGGAGTTCTTGAAAATGGTCAGGAACTCGGAGGTCAAGGGCGGGATGATGATCCGGTAGGCCATGGGGAGCAGCACGTGGCGGTACACCTGGGGCAGCGACAGCCCCATGGCGAGCCCCGCGTAGGTCTGCCCTTTGGGGATCGACTGGATGCCGGAGCGCACCTGCTCGGCGACCCGGGAAGCGGTGTAGGTGCCCAGGCTCACCACCGCGGTCCAGAAGGCGGGCAGGGGTAGTTCCTGCTTGAGCCAATCGCCCCAGGCCTTGGGCAGGAGCTCCGGCACTACGAAGAACCACAGGAACATCTGCACCAGCAGCGGCACGTTGCGGAACAGCTCCACGTACCAGGTGGCAATCGCGCGCAGCGGCTTGACGGGTGTCGTGCGCAGGACGCCGATGACCGAGCCCAGGCTGAAGGCGATCGCCCAGGCCGCCAGGGACACCAGGACGGTCCACTTGAGCCCGGAAAGGATCCAGTCCAGGTAGGTTCCGCCCCCGGAAAAGGCGGGCTGGAAGAAAATGCCCCAGTTCCAGTTGTACTGCATTGCGCGGGCTTGAAACGACGGGGAGGGGCCGGATGCCCCTCCCCAGGCTGACTGCGCGCTTTACGCGCCCTTGTCGTTGGGGTTCTTGAACTGCTCCACGAGCTGCGGGGTCATGGGCACGTTGAGCGTCACGTTCTTGGGCGGAATCGGCGACAGGAACCACTTATTGTAGAGCTTCTCCAGCTCGCCGCTCTTCATCAGGCCGATGATCACGGCGTCGACGAACTTCTTCCACTGGGGGTCGTCCTTGCGTAGCATGACGGCGTAGGGATCGAAGGACAGGAAGTCGCCCACCACGTCCCACTCGGCCGGGTTCTTGGAGTTGGCGATCAGACCGTAGAGCAGAATGTGATCCATGGGGAAGGCCACCGCCCGGCCCGTCTCCACGGTCAGGAACGACTCGGCGTGGTCCTTGGCGTGAAGAAAGCGGATGCCCAGATTCTTCTCGTCGTTGATCTGCTTCACCGCCCGCTCGTTGGTGGTCCCCTGGGTCACCACCACGGTCTTGCCCTTCAGGTCGTCGATGCTCTTGATCCCGGAGTCCTTCTTCACCAGCAGCTTGGTGCCGGTGATGAAGGTGGTCACGGCGAAGCCCACCTGTTTCTGGCGCTCCACGGTGTTGGTGGTGGAGCCGCACTCCAGGTCGATGGTGCCGTTGGCCATGAGGGGGATGCGCGTCTGGGGCGTCACCGGGTTGTACCGCACCTGGAGATTGGGCATGTTGAGCTCTTTCTTCACCGCCTCCACGATGCGAGCGCAGATGTCCATGGAGTAGCCGATGGGCCGCTGCTGGTCGTCCAGATAGGAGAACGGGATTGACGCCTCCCGGTGGCCGATCACGATGGCGCCGGTGTCCTTGATCTTCTTCATCGTGCCGGTGAGCTCGGCGGCCAGGGCCGGCGCCGCGACGAGGGCGACGACGACGGCGGCCGCGGTGGCGATGCGGCTTCTGAGTTTCATGTTGTTCTCTCCTCTCGATGGCGTTTGGGATGGAAAACGTTAGGCCTTGTAATCGTTGTGATTCCTTCCGGGCCGCAGAGGAATCTAGCCCAAGCGCCCCCCTTTGTCCAGAAGGCGTGCCCCGGGCGCCCAGGCCCGGCAAGGCCGCCGGGACGGCAGCCTCATGGGTGGCCCTTGCGCTGGGTGGCGGCGGGAAGGCTGGAGACGCGGGCCAGCTCGCCTTCGCGCAAGAGACCCGGGTTCTCCAGGAAGGTGAGCAGGAAATCGGTGGCGTCGAAGCCCCAGAACAACTCTGCCTCGACCCAGAAGGTGGGCACGCCGAAAACGCCGCGGCCGACGGCCTCCTCGCCGTTCGCTTTCAGCCGCTCCTTGACCCAGGGCTGGGCGATCTTCGCGTCCGCGTCCGGCGCGCCCAGCTCCGCGGCGAGCCGCGCCCACTCCTTGGGATCTTCCACCAGCCGGCCTTCCCGCCAGATGAAGCGGAAGATGTGGCGGACCACTGCCGGCTGGTCGCCGAGGGCCACCGTGAGGCGCAGGGGCTTGAGGGGGTTGAACGGGTGGGCCGGCGGAAACTTCAAGGGGATGCCGTACTTGTCCGCGGTCCATACCGCGAAGCGGTAGGTGAACTTGCGCTTCTCCGGGATCTCGGCCGGCCCCTTGTGCCCCCATGCGTCCAGGAGCCCGGCGAAGAGGATCGGCCGCGGCCGCACGGTCACGCCGGCAGGCAGGCGGTGGAACGCTTCGAGCTGCAGGTAGGAAAAGGGCGAGACGTAGTCGAAGTACCAGTCCAGGACCCTCGGCGTCGCAACGGCCATATCAGGACTCCATTAAAAACGCTTCGACCAGCCGCGCCAGGGCGCGGGGCTGGTCATGGTGCATCATATGGCCGGCACCCGCCAGGGTCTCCACCCGCAGCCGGCGGATGGCGGCGCTGCGCTGGTCGAACTCTTCCGGGGCTTCCCGGCGCCGGCGGGCGAGGGCGGACTCCTCCCCCAGCACCCACAGCACCGGCGCCTCGATCCCGCGCCAGCAGGCCATCGCCTCCTCCAGCCGGTAGAGGACCGGGTTCACCCGCTTATGCTGGGGGTCGCTGCGCAGCCGCGCCCGGCCGTCGGGGCCGGGCGCGGCCCAGTGGGGGGCGAGGAACCGGGCCTGGTCTTCGGTGAGGCGCGGATTGTTTTTCCGCAGCCGCGCGGCCACCGCCTCCAGCGAAGGATAGTCGGAGAAGGCCGCAGGGGTCTTCAGCTCATCCAGCCAGCGCCGGTAGCGTTCGGGGGCCTCTTCCGGGCGGGTGGCGGGGAGCCCGAAGCCTTCCAGGGACACCACGCGGCTCACCCGTTCGGGCCGCACCCCGGCGTAGAGACAGGCGATGTTGCCGCCCATGCTGTGGCCTACCAGCGGAACGAGCCCCCGGCCGGGGCAAAGATCGAGCAGGGCGTCCAGGTCCGCCAGGTAATCGGGGAACCAGTAGCCCTCTTCGTTCCAGCCGGAGAGCCCGAAGCCGCGCCAGTCGGGGGCGATGCACTGCCAGGGCCCTTCGAGGGCATCCACCAGAAACTGGAAGGAGGCCGAGACGTCCATCCAGCCGTGCAACAGAAAGAGCGGGGGCCCATCGGGCGGCCCCCAACGGCGCACGTGGTAGCGCACGCCGCGGATCGTCAGGAAGCTGGACCGGCTCGGTTTACCGGAGCGCATCGCCCTCAGCGCAGCGCCTCCAGCGCCTGGCGGGCCCGGGCGAGCTGCGCCTCGGCAGCGGAGACGGCTTCCTCCAGGGCCCGCTGTCGGGCCTGGTAGACCTCGGTGGGACGCATTCCGCCACCCGCCGTGCCCAGGTACTCCCCTGGGAGCGGCGCACGCCCCGCCTCCCGGGCCTGCCGCGCCTCCTCGAGGGCCGCTTCCGCCCGGCGCACTTCTTCCTCGGCGGCCGCCCGCTCACGCTCTCGCTCGCGCAGCCGCGCGGCGGTCTGCTCGGCCCGCTCCAGGGCCTTTTGCCGCTGCGCTTCGCCAGCTTGCCGTTCCGCTTCCGAAGGCTGGGGCGCCGGCGCCATCTGCTCCACCTTCCGCGCCCCCGGCGCGGGCTTGTCCCCGTAGACCACCCGGCCGTCGGGCAGGGTGGACTTGTAGACCTGGGCCGCGGCGGGGGTGAACGCGAGGGCGGCCAGGAGCAGGAGGCGGGCGGATCCCATCGGGGAAGGAGCAGCAGGGTCGTTGGGGAGCATTATAGGGCAGCGCCTGCCGCAAGAACGGGGACCGCCGGCGCGTCGCACCAGGGAACCGGGGCAAGGCGGGCAGCGCGTTGACCCGGAATATTTCGTATTACATTCCGTATTACAAAGACGCGCATCGGCGGGCAAGACCAATGGGCACCCGCACGGTAAGGCTCGACGAAGACGCCGAGAGAACCCTCTCCAGACTGCGCAAGGCGACCGGCCTCTCCATCTCCGAAGTGCTCAAGCGCGGTTTGGAGGCATACGAGAAACACGCTCGGCACGAGGGCTCCCTCCGGCCCTACGAAGTCTACCGGCGCTTGGACCTAGGCGCCGGCGGCTGGTCCCGGGCCGCCGCCGCGGACGCGAAGCACGCCGTCGCGGAGGTGATCCGGCGCAAACATCGCAAGAAGCTATCCGGGCAACGGGGCGCGTTCCATCCCGAGCCCCCCGGTTTGGCCAACACCCGGACCAGAAAGACCCTTGACCCGCGGTTGCCGGGTGATCCTCGTCGATATAGGCCCGCTGGTTGCGTTGTTCGATCCGGCCGACGAGTGGCACGGCAGGTGCGTGGATCGGCTCAAGCGCGTGAACGAGCCGCTTTGCACCACGACGCCGGTCTCGCGGAGGCGTTCCATTTGCTCGCTCCGGGGAGCAATGGAGCGCAACGCCTGATGGATTTCGTCGCCGGCGGGGGCTTAAGCGTCTGGTTCCTCGACGAGCCCACGCTCGGGCGCGCGTTCGAGCTGATGATCCGCTACCGCGACGTGCCGATGGACCTGGCCGACGCGTCCCTGGTCGTTGCTGCCGAGCAGCTCCGGTTACAGAGGATTTTCACCATCGATCGCAAGGACTTCGGCGTGTACCGCCTCCGGCGCGGCCACCGCCACGTTGCCTTCGAAATGCTGGCGTAAGGAACCTTCAGGAACCCCGGCGCGCGTGTCCAGATCGATTCGGTTCAAGGGGTGTTGCCGCCTGAGGTAGAATTTCACCGCGTGCTGCCGTTGGGGGCACGCACCCGACTTCGAAGCGCGCGCCATTGTAGCGCCATGCCCGATCCCGCTTTCGTCCACCTGAGGCTCCACAGCGAATACTCCATCGTGGACGGCATCGTGCGGATCGAGGACGCGGTGCGCCGGGCCCGGGAAGATCGCATGCCGGCGCTGGCCCTCACCGATCTCGCCAACGTGTTCGGCATGGTGAAGTTCTACGAGGCCGCCCGCGGCCAGGGGGTGAAGCCGGTCATCGGCTGCGACCTGTGGCTCACCAACGAGGCCGACCGGGCCAACGCCCACCGGATCCTGCTCCTGTGTCAGTCCCGGGAAGGCTACCTGCGGCTGTCGCGGCTGTTGACCCGGGCCTACCTGGAAAACCAGCACCGGGGTCGGCCCGAGATCAGGAAAGGGTGGTTCGAAGAGGAGGGCACCGAAGGGCTGATCCTGCTCTCCGGCGCTCACCACGGCGATGTGGGCGCGGCCCTGGCCCGGGGTGACGCCGAGCGGGCCCGCTCGCTTTGCCTGGACTACGCCCGGCTTTTCCCCGCCCGCTTCTACCTGGAGCTCCAGCGGGACGGCACGCCCAACGCCGAAAGCTGCACCAGGGCCGCCGCGGCCCTAGCCGCCCGCCTGGGACTGCCGGTCGTGGCGACCCACCCGGTCCAGTTCTTGGCGCCCGGGGACTTCCGCGCCCACGAGGCGCGGGTGTGCATCGCCGGTGGCTACATCCTGTCCGACCAGCGCCGGCCCAAGGCCTTCACCCCCGAACAGTACTTCAAGACCCAGGCGGAGATGGGGGCCCTCTTCGCCGACCTGCCGGAAGCGCTCGCCAACAGCGTGGAAATCGCCCGGCGCTGCAACCTGGAAATCGAGCTGGGCAAGGCGAAACTCCCCCGCTTCCCCACGCCCGAGGGTGCGTCCCTGGACGAATACCTGGAGCGGGAGGCGCGGGCGGGCCTCGAGCGCCGGCTCACCCGGCTTTTCCCCGACGCGGAAGAGCGCGAACGGGCGGCGCCCCGCTACCGGGAGCGGCTCGCCTTTGAGATCGAGACCATCCAGCAGATGGGCTTCTCCGGCTACTTCCTGATCGTGGCCGACTTCATCAACTGGGCGAAGTCGAACGGCGTGCCGGTGGGGCCGGGGCGTGGCTCCGGCGCGGGCTCTCTCGTGGCCTACTCCCTGGGCATCACCGACCTGGATCCCATCCGCTACGACCTGCTGTTCGAGCGCTTCCTGAACCCGGAACGGGTGTCCATGCCCGACTTCGACATCGACTTCTGCCAGGACGGGCGCGACCGGGTGATCGAGTACGTGCGGGAGAAATACGGTCACGAGAGCGTCTCCCAGATCGCCACTTTCGGCACCATGGCGGCGCGGGCCGTGGTGCGGGACGTGGGGCGGGTGCTGGACCTGGGGTACAACTTTTGCGACCAGTTAGCGAAGCTGATCCCTTTCCAGCCGGGCAAGCACATCACCCTTGCCGAGGCGCGGCAGGCGGAGCCCCTGCTTGCCGAGCGGGAGAAGAACGAGGAAGAGGTGCAGGAGTTGCTCGCGCTGGCCGAGCGGCTGGAGGGCCTGACACGCAACGTGGGCATGCACGCGGGGGGCGTGCTGATCGCCCCGGGGCGGCTCACCGATTTCTGCCCCCTGTACGCGGCTCAGGGCTCCCAGAGCGTGGTCTCTCAGCTGGACAAGGACGACGTGGAGAAGATCGGGCTGGTGAAGTTCGACTTCCTCGGCCTGACCACCCTCACCATTCTCGACTGGACGCTGCGCTACGTGCGCGAGCTCGACCCCGCCTCCCCCCTGTCCCTGGAGTCCCTGCCCCTGGGCGACCCGGACACCTACAGGATCTTCTCCAGCGCCAACACCACCGCGGTGTTCCAGTTCGAATCCCGTGGCATGCGGGATCTGTTGAAGCGGGCCCGGCCCGACCGCTTCGAGGACTTGATCGCCCTAGTGGCGCTCTACCGCCCGGGTCCCATGGATCTCATCCCGGAGTTTATCGAGCGCAAGCACGGGCGCAAGGCGGTGGAATACCTGGACCCGAGGCTGGAGCCGATCCTAGGCCCCACCTACGGGATCATGGTGTACCAGGAGCAGGTGATGCAGATCGCCCAGGTGATCGGCGGCTACACCCTGGGCGGCGCGGATCTGCTGCGGCGGGCCATGGGCAAGAAGAAGCCCGAGGAGATGGCGAGGCACCGGGAGATCTTCGTCGCCGGCGCGCAGAAGAACGGAGTGCGCCGGGACAAGGCGACCCAGCTCTTCGATCTCATGGAGAAGTTCGCGGGCTACGGCTTCAACAAGTCCCACGCCGCCGCCTACGCCCTGGTGGCCTACCAGACGGCGTACATGAAGGCTCACCATCCGGCGGCTTTCATGGCGGCGAACCTCTCCGCGGTGATGGATGACACCGACAAGGTGGAGCAGCTCTACGAGGACGCCAGGCAGAACGGACTCACCGTGCTCGCGCCGGACGTGAACCAGAGCGGCTACCGCTTCGTCCCGGTGGACGAGCGCACCCTCCGCTACGGCCTCGGCGCCATCAAGGGCACGGGCCAGGCGGCCATCGAGTGCATCCTCGCCGCCCGGGCCGAGGGCGGGCCGTTCCGCAGCCTGTTCGACTTCTGCCGGCGGGTGGACAAGCGCCTGGTGAACCGGCGCGTGGTGGAATCGCTGGTGCGCGCCGGCGCCTTCGACTCGGTGAACGAGCATCGGGCGAGCCTGCTCGCCTCGGTGGGCATTGCCCTAGAAGAGGCGGAGCGGCGGGACCTCGCTTCCTCCCAGGTGAGCCTCTTCGACGCGGGGGAGGGGGCCGAGCACCCGCCGGAGCTGATCGACTGCCCCCGGTGGAGCGAGGCCGAGCGGCTGCAAAACGAAAAGCTCGCTCTGGGCTTCTACCTCTCGGGCCATCCGTTTAACGCCTACGCCCGGGAAGTCTCCGCCTTCGTGAAGACCCGCCTGGCCGAGCTGCAACCCTCCCAGAGTAGCGTGCTGGTGGCCGGCATGATCTACAGCCTGCGCATCCAGCCCACCCGGCGCGGCCGCATGGGGGTCATCGTGCTGGACGACGGCAGCGCCAAGGTGGAGGTGGTGGCGTTTTCGGAGCTCTTCGAGCAGCACCGCGCCTGGCTGCGGGAAGAGGCCCTGGCGGTGGTGGAAGCCAAGGTAGTCTACGACGAGTTCAGCGGGGGCGTACGCCTGACGGCGGAAAAGCTCATGAGCCTGGCCCAGGCCCGCAGCCGCTACGCCAAGGCGGTGCGGCTTGTGTGCAATGGCGCTTCCGACCCGGTCAAGCTGCGGGATCTGCTGGAGCCTTATCGCAACGGCACCTGCCCGGTGGTAGTGCACTACGTGAACGGGGTGGCCGAGTGCGACCTTCCCTTGGGAGACGGGTGGCGGGTGCGGCTGGAGGACGATCTCATCGCCGGGCTTGAAGCGTGGCTTGCGCCCGAGAACGTGCAAGTCCTCTACTGAGCCGGCGGAAGACAGGCGCGGCGACGCGACGATGGGCGAAATGCGCTTGATCGAATCGGTCCTTCCGGGCCGGTTGAGCGCGGAGGCAGGGGCTCGCCCGCGCCGGCGAAAGAACGGCAACCCCCGCCGCCGAACGGCTGCGGAACCATCTCGACGAGGAGGATCGGCCCATCGCCGCATCGGCCTATCCGGAGACTCCGGCCCGAGCCGGCCGGCGCGACCGCACCCTCTCCGGGGCGGCCTGTTTTGGCGTGGCGGCCGTCCTGGGGCTCTTCGTGGTGGCCGTGGCCCTGCTCGCGCCCGCATATCCCCAGCCCCAGGCGTATCACGCCTTCGCGGATGCCCGCGCGTTTCTCGGCGTTTCCAACTTCGCCAACGTGGTCTCCAACGCGGGCTTCCTGGCGGTGGGATGGCTCGGGTTGCGCTTCCTTCGTGGCCCGGGCCGCCTGGCCTTCCTGGAGGAGCGGGGCCATTGGCCTTATCTCGCCTTCTTTGCCGGTGCCGTGCTCACGGGGCTGGGCTCGGCGTATTATCACTGGGCGCCGACGGATGACGCCCTGGCATGGGACCGCGCCGCCATGACGCTTGTCTTCTCGGCCCTCGTGGCCGCCGCCCTGGCGGATCGCAGCGATTCGAAGGCGGTGCTGCCGGCCTTTCTACTCATCGTCGCCCTCGGGGTAGGAACGGTCGCCTACTGGCGCGCGAGCGCCGCGCTGGGGGCCGAGAACGTGCTTCCTTACCTGGCGTTCCAGGCCGCCGCGTGCGCGGCGACGCTCACCCTTACCGCGTTGCCGTCGCGCTACACGAGGCGCGGGGACCTATGGGCGGCGTTCCTGCTGTACGCGGCCGCGCTGGCGGCGGAGTGGCATGATCATGCTATCTTCGCCCTGGGCTATGGGGTGAGCGGCCACACCCTGAAGCATCTGCTGGCGGCCGCGGCCATGTATTGGGTGCTGCGCATGTTGATGCGGCGCGCGCCCCGTGGCTTGCCGCGAAAAAGTCCGGCGAGGAGGATCGAATGAGCGCGAAAACCGTGACTACGCCCACCCTTCGAATCGCCTATGAAGAGCGGGGCGTGCGGGACGCCGCCACTTTCCTGCTGCTCCATGGCTGGCCGGACGATGTCCGCACCTGGGGCTACGTGGCCGACCGGCTGGCGGAGGAGGGCTACCGGGTCCTGTGCCCCTATTTGCGTGGCTTCGGGCCCACCCGCTTCCGCAATGCCTCTGTCATGCGCAGCGGCCAGATCTCGGCTCTGGGGCAGGACGTGGTGGACTTCGCCGAGACCTTGGAGCTGCGCGATTTCGTGCTGGTAGGCCACGACTGGGGCGCCCGCGCCGCCTATGTGGCGGCGGTATTGATCCCCGAGCGCATCCGCGCCCTGGTGACTCTTTCCGTGGGCTACGGCACCAATACGCCCGATCAAGTCCTGTCCTTCGACCAGGCACGCCAGTACTGGTATCACTGGTACTTCGCCCTGGAGCGGGGGCGGGAGGCGCTGGAGCGGGACCGCCAGGACTTCACCCGCCGCCTGTGGCGCCTGTGGTCGCCTTCCTGGCGATTCACCGACGAAGAATTCGAGGCGACGGCGGTTTCCTTCGACAACCCGGACTGGATCGACGTCACCCTCCACTCCTACCGCCATCGCTGGGGCTATGCCCCGGGGGATCCCCACCATGAGGCGCTGGAGCGGCGGCTCGCGACGCCGGAAAAAGTGCAGGTCCCCACCTTCATGCTCCACGGGGCCGAGGACGGGGCGACCCTGCTGGAAACCTCGGCGGGTAAGGAGGGGTTCTTCACCGCCGGCTATCGCCGGGAAGTGCTGCCCGGCGTGGGGCATTTTCCCCAGCGCGAGCGCCCGCAGGCCGTGATCGAGGCCTGCCTGCAGGCGGCGCGGGGCGCGATCGGCTGAGTTCCATGCAGCTCGCGGAACTGGTGGCCGCCTCGAACCGGGTGGCCGCGACCTCCAGCCGCAGCGCCAAGGTGCAGGCGCTCGCCGAGTGCTTGAAGTGCCTTGCGCCCGAGGAGGTGCCGATCGGCGTGGCCTTTCTCTCCGGCGAGCCGCGCCAGAAAAAGCTCGGCATCGGCCCGGCGGCGCTGCGCCAGGCCCTCGGCCCTTCGGCGCCCTCGCCCACCTTGACCCTCACTGATGTGGACCGGGCCCTGGCCGGGATCGCCGGCCTTTTCGGCCCGAGCTCGGCGGCCAAGCGAAGCGAGCGGCTGCGCACCCTGCTTCGGCAGGCCACCGGGGATGAGCAAGCGTTCCTGCTCCGGTTGCTTGCCGGCGAGCTGCGCCAGGGCGCCCTGGAAGGGGTCATGATGGATGCGGTGGCCCAGGCGGCGGGGCTTCCGCCGGCGGGGGTGCGCCGCGCTGCGATGCTTGCTGGCGATCTCGGCGCGGTAGCCGTGGCCGCCCTCGTCCAGGGCGCGGCGGGACTCGAGCGGTTCTCCCTGCGCCTGTTTCATCCTGTCCTGCCCATGTTGGCGGGGAGCGCCGAGGACGCGGGCGACGCCCTGGCCCAGTTGGGCCAGGCGGCCCTGGAGTGGAAGCTGGACGGCGCCCGGGTCCAGGTGCACAAGCAGGGCGCGGACGTGGCGGTCTTCACGCGGCGCCTCAACGAGGTGACCTGCTCCGTGCCCGAAGTGGCGGAAGCGGTGGCGGCGCTTCCCGCCCGCGAGCTGATCCTGGACGGGGAAGCCATTGCCTTGCGGCGCGACGGCACCCCCGAGCCCTTCCAGGTGACCATGCGCCGCTTTGGGCGCAAGCTGGACGTGGCGGCCATGCGCCGGCAGCTTCCCCTATCGGTTTTTTTCTTCGACTGCCTCTATCTCGACGGGGAGAGCCTTCTCGACCAGCCGGCCCGCAGCCGCTTCGAGGCCCTGGCGGAAGCCGTTTCCGCCGGGCTGGTGGTACCCCGGATTATCACGAACGACCTGTCCGAGGCCCAGGCGTTTTTCGACGCCGCGGTGGCGCGTGGCCATGAAGGAGTCATGGCCAAGGCGCTGGATGCGCCCTACGCGGCCGGCAGCCGGGGCGCCGCCTGGCTCAAGGTGAAGCGGGCCCATACCCTGGACCTGGTGGTGATTGCCGCCGAGTGGGGGCACGGACGGCGCCAGGGCTGGCTCTCCAACCTGCACCTCGCCGCCCGGGACCCGGAGACGGGCACCTTCGTCATGCTGGGCAAGACCTTCAAGGGCCTGAGCGACGAGATGCTGCACTGGCAGACGGAGAAGCTCCTCGCCCTGGAGCTCTCCCGGGACGACTGGACCGTGTACGTGAAGCCGGAGCTGGTGGTGGAAATCGAATGCAACGAGGTCCAGGCGAGCCCCCAGTACCCGACCGGGATGGCGCTGCGCTTCGCCCGAGTGAAGCGGCTGCGGCCCGACAAGCGGCCGGAGGAGGCAGACACCGTGGAGACCGTGCGGCGGCTGTTCGCCCGGGCGCTCGCGGCGGGCTCGACGACCGCTTGAAGGCGTTTGCCGCCGCCCGTAAAAAAACATTTGACTCCGGCCCGGAAACCGCGTACAAAGGCGGCTCGTTGTCGGATTCCAAGTTGTGCGATACCCGTTTGGCGGTTTGCAGTCTTGCGATTCAGGCATCGAGGGTGCGGGAATCGCCCGCTTTCGTTTGATTTGTTGAAAAGGACTGTAAATGGCAACCGGTATCGTCAAGTGGTTCAACGACGCTAAAGGCTTCGGCTTCATCACCCCCGACGGCGGCGGCGAAGATCTCTTCGCCCATTTCTCCGCCATCCAAGGGCAGGGCTTCAAGACCCTTAAGGAAGGCCAGCGGGTGAGCTTCGAGGTAACCCGCGGCCCCAAGGGGCTGCAGGCGTCCAACATCCAGGCCGCCTGAAGCGCGGGAAAAACGTTGTAGCCGAAACCCCGGGCATCCCCCGGGGTTTTTGTTTCTGCTCTGGAACCTGCCCAGCTCCGCAAGGGATTAGCGCGGTTCCTTCGACCGACGCACGGCAAACTGCCCCGGGTCGAAAGCGCGGACGAAGCGCTCGAAGTCGGCGAACGACAGGGGCTTGGAGATCAGGTAGCCCTGGGCGAGGTCGATCCCCAGCTCGGCCAGGCAGCCCAGGGTGTCCTGGTTCTCCACGCCTTCCGCCACCACTTCCATGTCGAGCCCGTGCCCCAGGTCGATCATAGACTTGACGATCTTCTTGTCCTTGTCCCCGTCCAGCACCGCCTTCACGAAGGAGAGGTCGATTTTCAGCTCGTCGATGGGCAGGTGCCGCAACCGGGCCATGGACGAGTAGCCCGTGCCGAAGTCGTCCATGGAGACCCGCACTCCCAGTTGCTTGAGCCGCACCAGCATCTCGAAGGCCCGCTGCTGGTCCTCCATGACCGCGGTCTCCGTCACTTCCACCACCAGCCGCTCCGGCGGCACGCCCCACAGCTCCAGGGCGTGGGCGGTGAAATCGGCGAAATCGGTGTCCAGCAGGTCGTAGGCGGACACGTTGACCGCCATGCGCACGTCGAGGCCCGCGCCCACCAGACTGGCGCAGTGTCGGGCGGCGGCGTTCAGCACCCAGGTGGTGAGGGAGGAGATGAGCCCCCCGTGCTCGGCGATGCGCACGAACACGTTGGGCGGCACCGGCCCGCGCTTGCTGTGCACCCAGCGGAGCAGGGCCTCCGCCCCCGCGACGCGACCGGTGCGTAGGTCCACCTGGGGCTGGAAGCATAGAAAGATCTCGTTCTCCTCGATCGCCTCCCGCAGATCGGTGCGCAGGATGAGGGGAGAGTCTCCCGCGAGCGCGTCCAGCTCGGCGTGGGCGGTGTAGCCCACGTGGTTGCGCCGCGCTTCCCGCGCGGCGATGCAGGCCTGGCGCAGGGCCTCCTCCGCCGTGACGGAGCCCCGGGTGCCCAGGGTGATGCCGACCCGGGCGTCCACCGCCACCTGCCGGGCCTCCATCTGGAAAGGCTCGGCCAGGACGCGCAGGATCTTGTTGGCCGCCAGGGTGGCCGTGCCTTCGTGGAGGATGCCGGGAAGGATGAAGCCCATGTCGCTGCGGCCGATGCGGCCCACCACGTCCCGGGTGCGCAGGGCCCGGCGCAGCCGCTCGAGGAGGGCCTCCGCCAGCCGGTCCCCGGAGGCATAGCCCATGACGCTGTCCACCTCCCGGATGGTGTCGATCTCCGCCACCAGCACCGCCACCAGGGTCGCTTCGGTACCCTTGCCGTCCATCTCAAAGCGCAAACGCTCGAGAAAGGCGGGATAGTCCACCCGGTCAGCCAGCGCTTCCTCGCCAATCGCCCGGGCCGCGGCGGCGGGAACGTGTACCGCCCGGGCCACGGCGGCGAGCTTCGCCAGTGCGGCCTGCTGCAGGGCCAGGGCGGCCTGGGCGCGCTCCTCCGCCGGCGCTGGCAGCCGGGTGAGGGCGGCCCGGGTCATGGCGGCCAGATAGGCGTTGAAAGCCCGGTGCACCCAGTCGAGGCTCAAGCCGGCGCCGCCGTATTGGTGCCAGGTCCTTTCCAGGGCGCTCGCCATTTCGTCGCCGGGCTCGCTCCGGTCCAGATGCTGGAAGTAGGCTAGGGCGAAGGCCCGGAAGCGGGCGCGTTCCTCGGGATCGAAGGGCGGGTCTGCGGGCGTGGTGGCTGCGTCGATCAGCGCTTCCAGGGTGGGAAGGAGCTCTCCGCCGAGGCAGGCGTGGATCTTGCGGATCCAGGCCCCGTCCTGGGGATCGTTGGCCGGCGGGATCGGGATCAACCGGCCCTCGCGCAGCCCCGCGGCCCGGGGGCCCGGGTCGCGGGGGGTTCTAGCGGATCGGCGGCTCCCATCGGATCAGAGATAGTATTCCCGCGCGTCAATGCCGTGCGCTCCGTCTTCCAGACCCTTCACGATGCGGTAGGGCTCGCCCGAGGCCGCGGCGGGGCCCTCGGCCAGATCCAGGATGAAGGGCTTGGGATAGGGCTTCTTGGCGCCGTCGAGCACCACCATGACCCGCGGCTCCATGCTCCTGCCCCGGTGCTGGGCGAACACGATGGCTACTTCCCCCGTCTGCAGCTCCACCAGGGTGCCCACCGGGTAGATGCCGATGCAGCGGATGAACTGCTCCACCAGGCCGGGATGGAAGGCGCTGCCCGCGAGCCCGTGCAGCATCTGCAGGGCGCTGTGGGACGCCATGGGCGAGCCGCCCATGTAGCCCTGGCACAGGCTCTGGTAACAGTCTACGATGGCGGCCATCTTGCCGAAGAGGGAGATCTTGTTGCCCACCAGGCCACGGGGATAGCCGCTGCCGTTTTCCCGCTCGTGGTGCTGGGACACGATGGCGAGGGCGGCCTCGGGAAACTCCCGCATGCCGCCGAGGAGCTGTTCTCCGATCACCACGTGGCTCTTGAACTCCTTGAGCTCATCGGGGGTGAGGGAGCGCTGGGGATCCAGCACCTGCCGGGGTAGCCTTATCTTGCCCACGTCGAAAAGCAGCCCCCCCTCCCCGAGCACCACCAGGTCTTCCTTGGGTAGGCCGAGCTGGCGGCCGAAGGCCATGAGGAGGGCGGCAGTATAGATGGACTGCTGGAAGGACTTGGTGTCCTTGATCTTCAGCCGGTTCAAGAGCAGCAGGGCGTCGGGGTTCCTGGCGATGCTGTCCACCATCTCCCGGATGGCGGAATGGACCCGCTTGAGGTCGAAGGTGGGCTCCGCCAGGAGGTGGACATGGATCTCGTCCACTAGGCGCTCCAGGTTCGCCGTGGATTCCCGGGCGGGCGCGACCTCTTCCTCGACGCAGGCGGCGTCCGAATAGGTGACCGCTCCCAGCCCGGGATGGTGGAGCCCGGCCAGGGAGGCGTGGGGGATGGCAAGCTCGGCCTGGATGCCGGACCCGCGTTCGGTCTTGAACGGTGTGCTGGAGAGGGTGAGGGGTCTCCCGGCGCGGGGGGACGGCTCGGCCACGGCCGCCCGCTCGAAAGCCACGCTCTGGGGAGGGCGCCCGGCGGTCCCGGGCTCGGCCGAGCGCATGACGTCCACGTAGACGTACTGGCAGTAGCGCTTGAGCATCTGGAGCTGCTCTTCCGTTTCCAGAAGAAAACCCTGGAATAGGAAAGGTGTCTCGAGCCAGGGCCGATCCAGCTCGCACACGAACATGCCGTACTTAAGCTCCTCCACCGCCACCTTGCGTTTCATGACTTCCGTCCGGAGTATGGAACGGTGGCCCGCTCCTGTTTTAAGAATCAGACACCTGCCCCATTGTAGACCAGGATGCCGGGACCCGCGACCGGACGCCGGCCGCTCAGAGGTTCTTTAACAATCGCGCGAAGCGGGCCGCGTCCTTGGCCATGGTCATGTTGTTGAACAGGCAGTAGGTAGTGCCCCGGCACCACCCCGCCAGGCGCTTCAGGTCCGCGTCCGTGTAGCGGTAGCGGTAGCCACCGATGCCGTGGAGCCGGTAATAGCGCAGGCCCGGCGCCGCGGGCAGGGCCTGGAACGGATCCACCACGTGGACTAGACCCAAGTCGCGGCAGAGCCCGGCGACCGTGGCCTCGGGCCACGGTCCCCGGGGCTCCCAGGCAAAGACGAGATCCTCGTGGCCCGCCCGCGCCGCCCGGAAGAAGCGGATGAGGTGGGCGATGCGCTCTTCCGTGGGGCCGAAGGAGGTCGGGCACTGGAAGACCACAATCCGGGCCTGCAACGCCCGGGCGCAGGCCGCCGTCACCCGCCAGGCTTCCATGACTTCCTGCGTCGGCCGAAAACTGCCGTAGCGGTCCTTGAGCGCCTCGGGAATGGGGGATTTGAGGCGGCGGTAGGTAGGGCTCGCCGGCTCGTGGGTGATGAGCTGCCAGGCCTTGAGGGTGAACTCGAACCCGGCGCCGGCCTCCGCCCGCCAGCGCTCCAGGGTCCCGATCCGGGGCGGCTGGTAGAAGGTTTGCTGCACTTCTACCACCCGGAAGCGGCGGAAGTAGGCCGCCCGGGCCATGGAGAAGCCGCAGCAGCCGACGCGGATATCCCGGGGTGCGGCCATGGAAAGGGTATAAGCGTCTGGTTTTCAGAGATTGAGCAGCGCTGCGGGAGGGGCCGGATTCGCCTCTATTGAAAACCCGCCCCGCGGTGCCCATGTTGACAGAAAGTGCGGGCGGCGGCACCGGACGCTCCGCTGCCATCTTCGACAGGAAACGGCGCCGATGACGATACGCGACACGCCAGAGTGGATGTGGGCGGAGGCCTGCGAGTTGCTGGAGCGGGCGGACCGGCTGCAACGCCGGTTCTTCCAGTTGGGGCGCGGCCTTGCCCGGCGTCCCACTTGGGAGCCGCCGGTGGACATCGTGGAGGACGGGGCCCTGGTCACCATCCTGGTGGCGCTGCCCGGAGTGCCTTCCGAGGCGGTGGAGGTCATGATCGACGGGCCGATGCTGCGGGTGGTCGGTCATCGGCCATTGCCGGCGGGCTCCCGCCGCGCGGTGATCCACCGCCTGGAGATTCCCTATGGCCGCTTCGAGCGCCGCATCGAGCTGGTCGCGGGGCGCCTGCAACTGGAACGGCAAGAGCTTCGCGACGGATGCCTCAGGCTTTTGCTGCGCAAAGTGCCGTGACGACGGAGTCATCATGAGTTCGAACGAGCGTCAAAGCCTTTTTGTCAACGGCGCCCCGGCGGGCGAACTGCAGGAGAGGCCGGCGGGGGCGCCCGCGCAGCCCGTGAAGCCGCTGCCCGAGGACGCACTGATCCTCATCCCGGTGCGCAACGTGGTGCTGTTCCCGGGGGTGATCCTGCCGATTTCCATGCGCCGGGAAAAATCCGTGGCGGCCGCCCAGGAGGCGGCCCGTTCCGAACGGCCCATCGGGCTGCTGCTGCAGCGGGATGCGGCCAACGACACGCCGGGGCCCGAGGATCTGTACTGGGTGGGGACGGTGGCCAACGTGCTGCGTTACGTCACCACGCCGGACGGCACCCACCACATCGTGGCCCAGGGCGAAAGCCGCTTCCGGGTGCTCCAGTTCCTGGAAGGCTGGCCTTTCATGGTGGCCCGCGTCCAGCGCATCCAGGAAGAGGAGCCCCAGAGCGCGGAAATCGAGGCCCGGGTGCTCCAGCTCAAGGAGCGGACCAAGGAGATCCTGGAGCTGCTCCCTCAGGTGCCGGCGGAACTCGCCAATACCCTGGAGAACATCACCTCGGCCGGGGCGCTGGCGGACCTGCTGGCGGGCTTCATGGATTTGAAGCCCGAGGAGAAACAGGAACTGCTGGAAACCTTCGACCTGAAGGCGCGCCTCGACCGGATGATCCAGCTCATGGCCCACCGCATCGAGGTGTTGAAGCTCTCCAGGGAGATCAGCCAGCAGACCAAGCAGGCCATGGACGAGCGTCACCGGGAGGTGCTGCTGCGGGAGCAGTTGCGTGCGATCCAGAAGGAGCTGGGCGAGGGCGACGAGCAGACCGCGGAGCTCGAGGAGCTGGCCAAGGCGATCGAAGAAGCCAAAATGCCCGAGGAGGTGGCCACCCACGCGAAGAAGGAGCTGAAGCGCCTGCAGCGCATGAGCGAAGGCTCGGGCGAGTACCCCATGATCCGCACCTACCTGGACTGGCTGATCGAGCTGCCCTGGTCCAAGGAGACGGAGGATCGCATCGACATCGCCGAAGCCCGCCGCATCCTGGAGGAGGACCACTACGGCCTGGAGAAAGTCAAGCGGCGGATCCTGGAGTACCTGGCGGTGAGGAAGCTCAACCCCTCGGGCAAGAGCCCGATCCTGTGCTTCGTGGGCCCCCCGGGGGTGGGCAAGACCTCCCTGGGCCAGTCCATCGCTCGGGCCACCAACCGCAAGTTCGCGCGCATCTCCCTGGGCGGCGTGCACGACGAGGCGGAGATCCGGGGCCACCGGCGCACCTACATCGGAGCGCTGCCGGGCAACATCATCCAGGCGATTCGCAAGGCGGGAACGCGCAATCCCGTGCTCATGCTGGACGAGGTGGACAAGCTGGGGGCGGGCGGCTTCCACGGCGATCCCGCCTCCGCGCTGCTGGAGGTGCTGGACCCGGAGCAGAACGCCACCTTCCGGGACAACTACCTGGGGGTGCCCTTCGATCTGTCCCGGGTGCTGTTCATCTGCACGGCCAACGTGCTGGACACCATTCCCGGGCCCCTGCGGGACCGCATGGAGATCATCCAGATCCCCGGCTACACGGAGGAGGAGAAGCTGCAGATCGCGCTCCGCTACCTGGTTAAGCGCCAGCTCGAAGCGAACGGGCTCAAGCCCGAGCAGTGCGAGATCACCGGGGCGGCGATCCGCGCCATCATCACCGACTATACCCGGGAGGCGGGGGTGCGCAACCTGGAGCGGGAGATCGGCGCCGTGTTCCGCAACGTGGCCATGCGCATCGCCGAGGGGACCATCGAGCGCGCCCGCATCGACGTGGACGACCTGCCCGCCATCCTCGGGCCGCGCAAGTTCGAAAACGAAGTGGCCATGCGGGTCTCGGTGCCCGGGGTGGCCACGGGCTTGGCCTGGACGCCGGTGGGGGGCGACATCCTGTTCATCGAGGCGTCCAAGGTGGCGGGCTCCGGCAAGCTGATCCTCACCGGCCAGCTCGGCGACGTGATGAAGGAAAGCGCCCAGACGGCCCTGTCTCTGGCCAAGGCGCGGGTGCCGTGCGTCGCGCCCGAGAGCCTGGAAAAGCAGGACATCCACATCCACGTGCCGGCGGGGGCGACGCCCAAGGACGGGCCTTCGGCGGGGGTGGCCATTTTCACCGCCCTGGTCTCCCTCTTATGCGACAAGCCGGTGAGGAACGACGTGGCCATGACCGGGGAGATCTCCCTGCGCGGGCTGGTGTTGCCGGTGGGCGGCATCAAGGAGAAGGTGCTGGCGGCGCTGCGGGCGGGCATCACCACGGTGCTGCTGCCCGCGCGCAACAAGCGCGACCTGGAGGAAATTCCCGAGGACGCCCGCAAGCGTCTCACCTTCGTGTGGCTCGAGACGGTGGACGATGCCCTGCGGGCGGCCATCGGCGGCGACCTGGCCACCAGCGAGCGCCGGGAGGCGCCGGCCGGTTGACCCGCACCCATGGGCGCCGGCCCGGATCAAAACGCCCTCTCCGGTTTCCGACTCGCGTGATGCGGGTGATCCGAACCCGGCCCGCTTGATGGCGCGCCGAGCGCCACTATATTACATAACGAATGGATCAAGCATTCGTTGACCAGATCGGATTTCGAATGGAGGTTTTTATGGCTGAGAACACCAGGAAAGACGTACCCGTGACCCGGGGGCGTGGCGTGACCCGGGCGCTAACCCCGTTCGAGGACATCGACCGGCTCTTCGAAGAGTTCCTTGGGCGGGGTTGGCTCCGTCCGTTCCGGTGGGAGCGGGCGCTTCCGGCGGAACTCCCCTTTGAAGGGCGAGTGCCCCGGGTGGACGTGATCGACCGGGACGAGGAAGTGGTGGTCAGGGCCGAAATGCCAGGCGTGAAGAAAGAGGACGTGGAAATCACCATCGACGGGGATCTCATCACCCTGAAGGGCGAAGTGAAGCGGGAAGAGAAGGAAGAAAAAGGCGACTACTACCGGTCCGAGATGGCCTACGGCGCCTTCTCCCGCACCCTCCCGCTTCCGGCCGCGGTGGATGAGTCCAAGGCCAAAGCCACCCTGGCCGACGGTATCCTGGAGATCACGCTGCCCAAGGTGGAGAAGTCCCGCAAGCGCACCATCAAGGTGAGTTGATTTCCGTTTACTCCAAGAAGCCCGGCGCGGCCGGGCTTTTTTGTGCCATCTTGGCTGCGGCGGGAGCGTTCGGGCACACTGGCGGCTCGCCAGAGGAGCCTCTCCCTCCATGAACGAGCTGATCGACGCCTACTGTGAGCGCGCGGGTCCGGGCTGGTGGCAGGAGCCGGCGAACACCTTGAGCAACGGGGCCTTTTTCCTGGCGGCGGCCGCCGCGGTCCGGCGCTTCAGGGAAACCCCGGGCCTAAGCCTTCGCAACGGCTGGGACCTGGCGCTCCTGATCGCCCTGGTCGTCGCCATCGGGGTGGGGAGCACCCTGTGGCATCTACTGGCCACCCGCTGGGCGGCGCTGGCCGACGAGATCCCGATCCTACTCTTCATCAGCGTGTTCCTGCCGAGCTTCCTCCACCGGGTCGGGGCCCTTCCGCTACCCTGGGTCCTCTTCTGGTTCGGGCTGTTCCAGGCGGCCAACTTCGGCCTGCGGGGGCTTTTCCCTCCGGACTTCCTGAACGGCTCCATCTTCTACGGGCCCGCCTGGGCGACCCTGGGCATCCTGGTGGCCTGGCTGGGCCTCCGGGACTCGCCCCTCGGGCGGGATTTCGCCTTGACCTGGGCCCTCTTCACCCTGTCCCTGGCGTTGCGCACCGGGGACTTGTGGGTGTGCGAGGGATGGCCGGTGGGGACCCATTTTCTCTGGCATCTTCTGAACGCGGTGGTGCTTTACCGCCTGGTGGTGGCGCTGGTGCGCCAGGCGGCTTCGGTCCTCGCGGCGCGCACATAACAAGGGGGGATTTCATGGGACTGACTTTGCAGCTCGAGCCGGGCATGGCGGGGAGCCACGAAGTGGTGGTGGGACCCGAGCACACCGCGCCCCACGTGGGCAGCGGCAAGATCCCCGTCCTGGCCACCCCGGTGATGGTGAACCTGATGGAGGCGGCGGCCCTCGCCGCAGTGGAAGCCTACTTGCCGGCTGGCCACCAGAGCCTGGGCACGCGCCTGGAAGTGTCCCACGTGGCCGCCACCCCGGTGGGCATGCGGGTGCGGGCTGAGGCGGTGCTCCTGCGGGTGGACGGGCGCCGGTTGACCTTTCGCGTGCGCGCCGAGGACGAGCGGGAGCTGATCGGGGAGGGCATCCACGAGCGGGTGGTGGTCAACGTGGAGCGCTTCGACCGGCGGGTCCAGGAGAAAGCCCGGGGGCGCGGGCCCTGAGTCGCCGGGGGAGATGGGCTGGCTTTCCGTCCTTCAACGGGATTAAATGGCCCAATGAAAAGAATTTTCTGGCATTTGCGGGGGCAATGCCCTTATCTTTGCGGGGCAAAGCGCTCCATCGCGGCGAAGGGAAACAACAGCCATGACTAACGTAATCCCTCTGGTGCCCGCCGGAGAGCGGGAGCTTTCGGTCGAATACGTGGAGTCGAGCGACCTGCCCACTCCCTGGGCCACCTTCCGCCTGCACGGTTTCATCGACCGGGCCGGCGGCCGGGAGCACGTGGCCCTCACCCTGGGAGACGTGGCGGGCGGGGAGCCGGTGCTCGCCCGGGTGCACTCGGAATGCCTGACCGGGGACGCCCTTTTCAGCCGCCGCTGCGACTGCGGCGCCCAGCTCGAGACGGCGATGAAGCGCATCGCCGCCAAGGGCCGGGGCGTGCTGGTGTACCTGCGCCAGGAAGGGCGCGGCATCGGGCTCCTCAACAAGATCCGCGCCTACCGCCTTCAGGACGAGGGCATGGACACGGTAGAGGCGAACCGGCACCTGGGCTTTGGCGAGGACGAACGCCGTTACGACGCGGTGAAGCCCATCTTCGAGCACCTGGGCGTGGGGGCGGTGCACCTCATGACCAACAACCCGCGCAAGGTGGCGGCGCTGGAAGCCCTCGGCATCCAGGTCGCCTCCCGCCGGCCCCTGGTGGCCGGGACCAATCCCCACAACCACCGTTACCTACGAGCCAAGGCCCGGCGGCTCGGCCACTGGATCCCGGTCTGACCGGAAGCTTCCGGCGGCCCTTTCGGGGCTAACGCCCCGAAAGGGCGTTAGCCCTCAGGCCAGCAGGTAATAGGCGGCGCCCAGGGCGGCGGCTCCGCCGATCACCGGGATCATCCCCGCTTTGAAGCGCATCAGGGCGGCGAAGGCTGCGAGGGTGAGGAGCACGCTCGGGACGTTGACGGTGTCGAGCGCCGGCACCAGCAGCTTTATTCCATAGGCGTGCATCTCTTCGATCTCCCCGAAGCTTACGTGGAGGGCGAACCACACGGCCAGGTTCAGCACCACGCCCACCACCGCCGCGGTGATGCCGGAGAGGGCGGCGCTCAAGGCGCCGCTCCCGCGCAGGGACTCCACGTAGGGCGCCCCCAGAAAGATCCAGAGGAAGCAGGGCACGAAGGTGACCCAGGTGGCGAGCACCGAGGCGAGAATGCCGGCGCTGTAGGGGTCCAGGGCACCGGGGTCGCGGAAGGCGCCCATGAAGGCTACGAACTGCACCACCTGGATCAGGGGGCCCGGGGTGGTCTCCGCCATGCCGAGGCCGTCCAGCATCTCGCCGGGGGCGAGCCAGCCGTAGCGCTCCACTGCTTCCTGGGCCATGTAGGCGAGCACCGCGTAGGCGCCGCCGAAGGTGACCACCGCGAGCTTGCTGAAGAAGATCCCGATCTGGGTGAAGACGTTGCCCGATCCCAGCGTGGCGCCGAGGGCGATCAAAGGCGCAAACCACAGGCTAAGCCACACGGCGGCCACCTTGACCGCCCGGGCGAGGGAAGGGCGGGTGTGGCTAGGGCGGCCCTCGGCCAGCAGGGCGTCCACGGCGGGTTCATCTCCGCCGGCCGGCTCATGCCCCTTGATGACCACGAAGCGCCGGGGGTCCAGGCGTCCGCCGAGGAAGCCGATGGCGGCGGCGGCCAGGATGATGGCGGGGAAGGGCATGTCGAAGAAAAAGATCGCGATGAACGCCGCCGCGGCGAGCAGGACCATGGGCGCGGTCTTGAGCGCCCGCTTGCCGATGCGCAGCACCGCCTCCACCACCACGGCCAGCACCGCCGCCTTGATGCCGAAGAACACCGCCTGGACCACGGTCAACTCCTGGAACCCGGCGTAGAGGACGCTCAAGGCCAGGATGCTGAGGAAACCCGGCAGCACGAAGAGGGTCCCGGCGACCAGGCCCCCGGCGGTCCCGTGTAGCAGCCAGCCGATGTAGGTGGCGAGCTGCTGCGCCTCCGGGCCGGGCAGCAGCATGCAGTAATTGAGGGCGTGGAGAAAGCGGCTTTCGCTCACCCATTTCTTCTCTTCCACCAGGATGCGGTGCATGACCGCGATCTGGCCCGCGGGCCCGCCGAAGCTCAGGGCGGCGACCCGGGCCCAGACTTTCAGCGCCTCGGCGAAGGCGATGGAGTGGCCGTATCGCTCCCTCGCCCGGTGGGTGGCCGTTTCTTCTTCGCGCATGGATTTCGACAGGTCCTGAGATGACGCGATTTTGGGGGCAGTCGGAAGGCTTTTCCATCCCCAGAAGGAACGCCTCTCGGGATCGGTGAAGCGGCGGATCAGCCAGGCGCTCGCCGCTCCGCTTCCAGGCGGGAGGCGAGCTCCCGAAGAAAGGTGCGGACTCGCTTGGCGTTGACGCCCAAGTCGCTTCGCCCCACCCGGGACTGGGAGCGCGCGTCGATGCGGGTGCCTTCGGCGGTGCCGGTCACGCGAACCACCAGGTCGTCCTTGAAGCCGAAGAGCAGGCTCGTGTCCGTGGCCTCCAAGCGCCCTTCCGACGGGTCGGCATCGATGATCTCCAGCCCCATCGCCGCCAGGACCGAGCGGGCGGCGTCGAACGCGTCCTCCTTGGACGCCTTCACGATGAGGGGCGCGATGTCGGGATAGGCTTGCCGCTGCTGCTCGGCGGCGGCGGGCCCGGCGTAGGCGGGGGAATGGTCGCCGGGCTTGCGCAGGGCGGCCGTGGCGACGAAGGCCGGCGGGTGCTCGGTGTCGGTGGTGATGTCGTGGATCGGGGGAACGCTTCGAGCGAGGCGCCAGTGGCTCCAGGGAAGATAGGCGGTGACGGCGGCGACGGCGAGGCCCAGCAGCGCCATCGGAACGACCCGCCCGGCGCGTGCCACGACGAGGGCGAGCGCCGCGGGCACGATCGCCGCCAGGGCGATCCAGAAGGCCCAGCGCAGCATGGGGATGCCGGTCGCGTAGTGCCACCCTCCGAGACGGTGGCCGATCCCGGAAGCGAGCCCCACCGTCGCGGCGGCGAGGGCCAGCCCGAGGCCGAGGCCGGCGAGCCGAGCGGCCGCCCTGGAAGCGCCGGTCGAGGAGGCCATTTCCGGGGTTCTGGAATCCAGGCTAGTCGCCCAGCGCCTTGGTGACGATCTCGGCCACGTCCTTGGAGAGGCCCGCCGTGTCCCGGATGCGCTCCAGGGCTGCCCGGGCATGGGCCTTGCGCCCTTCATCGAACTTCTGCCAGCGGTCGAACGCCCGGGCGAGGCGCGCCGCCACCTGGGGATTGAGCTTGTCCAGGACGATCACCTGGTCGGCGAGGAACTGGTAGCCGCTGCCGTCGGCGGCGTGGAAGCGCACGTGGTTGCCCATGCTGAACGCCCCGATCAGGGCGTACACCTTGTTCGGGTTCCGCAGGGAGAAGGCCGGGTGCTCGGTGAGGCGCTTGACGTTCTCCAGCGTCCCCGGAAGGCGGGAGACGGCCTGCACCCGCAGCCACTTGTCCACCACCAGGGGCTCATCCTTCCACCGGGCGTAGAACGCTTCCAGCGCCCGCTCCCGCTCGGGGCAGTCGAAGTGGGCGAGGATGGAAAGCGCCGCCAGGGCGTCGGTCATGTTGTCGGCGGTTTCGAACTGGACGAAGGCGAGGCGCAGCGCCTCCGGGTCCTCGGTCTCGGCCAGATAGGCGAGGCACAAATTGCGCAGCGCCCGCTTGCCGGCGGAAGCCGGGTCCGGGCGGTACGGGCCCGGCACCGCCTGGGCGCGGTAGGCGTGCATGAACTCGCCGTGCAGGCGTTCGGCCAGGGCGCGGGCGAGGCCCGTGCGCACGCCGTGGATCGCGTCCGGGTCCACCACCTCCATGCGCTCGGCGATGAAGCTCTCTTCGGGGAGCGACAGGGCTTCCGCGGCGAAGGCCGGATCCCGGGGTCCGTGTCCGTCTTCTCCCTGGAGCTGCCGGGCCATGGCTCGGACAAAGGCCTCCGGCACCGCCGGCTCGCGGCCGGCCTTCAGCGCTTCGATGCCCTGGAGGATGAGATCGGTGGCCAGGCGCTGGCCCGCGTCCCAGCGGTTGAAGGGATCCGTGTCGTGAGCAATGAGATGGGCGAGGGCCTCCCTGCTATAGGGGTAGCGCACGTCGACCGGCGCGGAGAAGCCTCGGGCGAGGGAGGGCACCGGTCTCTCAGGCACGTCCACGAAGACGAAGCGGTGTTCGGGCCGGGTGAGGGGGAGCACCCGGGTGGTGCCGTCCGGGGAGCGGGGCGCGGGGGGCTCGCCCTCGAGCCGGAGCTGAATGTCTTTGCCGTCCCGATCCAGCAGTCCCACTGCCAGGGGAATGTGGAACGGCAGCTTCTCCGGCTGGCCGGGCGTGGGCGGGCAGGACTGCTTCACCGTGAGGGCGTAGCGCCGGCTCGCCGGGTCGTAATGGTCCGAGACGTCCAGCACGGGCGTGCCCGCCTGGTCGTACCAGCGCATGAACTGGGCGAGGTTCATGCCGTTGGCATCGGCCATGGCGCGCACGAAATCATCGCAGGTGACCGCCTGGCCGTCGTGGCGCTGGAAGTAGAGGTCCATGCCCTTGCGGAACCCTTCCTTGCCGAGCAGGGTTTGGAGCATGCGCACCACTTCCGCGCCCTTCTCGTACACGGTGGCGGTGTAGAAATTGCTGATCTCCATGTAGGATTGGGGGCGCACCGGGTGGGCCATGGGACCCGCGTCCTCGGGGAACTGGACGGCGCGCAGGTGGCGCACGTCCCGGATGCGCTGGACCGGGCGGGAGTACAGGTCCGCAGTGAACTCCTGGTCGCGGAACACGGTAAGGCCCTCCTTCAGCGAGAGCTGGAACCAGTCACGGCAGGTCACCCGGTTGCCGGTCCAGTTGTGGAAGTACTCGTGGGCCACCACCTGGTCGATGTGCCGGAAATCCTGGTCGGTGGCGATGTCGGGCCGGGCCAGTACGTACTTGGTGTTAAAGATGTTGAGGCCCTTGTTCTCCATGGCCCCCATGTTGAAGTCGCCCACCGCGACGATCATGTACTGGTCCAGGTCCAGCTCCAGGCCGAAGGTATCCTCGTCCCATTTCATCGCCTTTTTGAGCGCCTGCATGGCGAAGCCCGCCTGGTCCAGCTTGCCGGGCTCCACGTAGATCTGCAGCTTCGCCCGCTTGCCCGAGCGGGTGACGAAGGTGTCCTCCAGCTTGTCGAGCCTGGCCGCCACCATGGCGAAGAGGTACGAAGGCTTAGGGAACGGATCCTCCCATCTGGCCCAATGGCGATTTCCTTCTTCCTCCCCCTGGGCGATCAGGTTGCCGTTGGAGAGAAGCCAGGGGCACTCCGTCTTGCTGGCATGGAGGGTGGTGGTGTAACGGGCCATCACGTCCGGCCGGTCGATGAAGAAAGTGATGCGGCGGAAACCCTCCGGCTCGCACTGAGTGAAGAACCCGTCCTTGGAAACGTAAAGCCCCATGAGCTGGGTGTTCTGATGGGGATGGATGCGCACCACCGTCTCCAGGGTGAGGGCATCCGGCGCCCCGGGGATGAGGAGCTGGGAATTCTTCAGCACGTACTCCCCTTCGCTGAGGGGGCGGCCATCCAGCCGCACGGACTCCAGCGCGAGCTCGTCCCCGTCCAGTGCCAACCCACTGGAGGCGCCGGCCCTGGGATTGCGGCGAAGGTCGAGTCGCGCCCGCACCCGGGCATGGTCGTCACGAAGATCGATGTCCAGGTCGACGGCGTCCACCAGGAAGGGGGGCGGAGTGTAGTCCTTGAGATAGATGGCCTTCGGAGTCGGGTCGCGCATGGGAAGTCGTCGAGTTGTCGTTCGAGGAAACGGAACGGGAATGCCGCCCGGCCGCGTTGGGTTGACTCGGGCGCGCCAGCATGAGTTCCGGGCGGCGGAAATCTTTGCATAGCCGGCGCCGGGAGGGAAGACGCGGCCATGGGGGACGAAGGCCGGAAAGCGCTCCAAATGAAAGGCCCGGGGCAGGGCTTCCGTCCCCGGGCCTGGAGCCTTGACCCCCACGAGCTCATGGAGGTGCTTGCGGCCCCGGCTTGCACGTTAGACCGCACAACCGGTCGGTATCGCCCCGCGGACCAGGCCGCGTTTCAGGCGGCGGCCATGTGTGCAAGCTGTCTCCCCGCAAGAGAGCGGGGAACTCATGCGGCTTTTCTCGTCGCACGGAAATCGCGTGCGCGGCGCTGCAACTGTTGCACGACCTCTCGACCGGCACGTCGTGCCTCGATGTGCAGCGCAAAACTCCAGGCGGTCGAGAGAGATCCGTGTGCTCTGCCCGGAGCGGCGGAAAGCAGGACCGCGCGCTTCCTCGCCTGCTTTAAAACTAGGAAAGTCGCTCCGACCCGTCAAGGAGAAATACCGGCCGACCCTGGGAAGCCCTCTCGGACAGGCCGGGCAAATCCCTTGATCTGGCTGGTTTCCAACCCGGCCCGGGCCAGGCGGGCCGCGGTTGCAACTTGGTCCAGATTTGCTTGACTGGAATAGGACGGGTAGTGCGCCTTGTGGCGAAGATTGCCCGTCCCGGTTCCGGTGGCGCCATGATCGCCAGGCTCAAACCCCACCTCGCGGCGACGGATCTTCACGCCCTGTTTCCCGCGATGGTGTGGCAGTTCCAGCTCAAGGAGGAGACCTCCGGGCCGATCCAGGCGGCGGTGACCCGGGTGCTGGAGGAAGGGCGCCGGAGGTTGCCGCCCCTCGCCCGCGGCCAGGGCTGGCAGTCCGGTTATGGGCTGCACAAGCGGACCGAGCTGCGGGCCCTGGTGGAGATCATCGAGCTGGCGGGCCATGGGGTGCTGACTTTTCTCAAGGTGGGGGCGGCGGAGTTCCAGGTGACCGGCTGCTGGGCCACGGTGCTCGCCCCCGGGGCGGCCCACCCCGTGCACTACCACCCCAATAACTTCCTGAGCGGAGTCTACTACGTCCGCACTCCGGCGGGCGCGGACACCATTTACTTCCACGATCCGAGGCCCCAGGCCGGGGTGATCCGCCCTCCGGTGACGGAGCTCACTCGGGAGAACACCGACCTGGCGGTAATCCAGGTGCGGCCGGGGATGCTGCTTCTCTTCCCCGCCTGGCTGCCCCATTCGGTGCCGGAGAACGCGAGCGCGGAAGAGCGGGTGAGCCTGAGCTTCAACATCATGTTCCCGCGCTACGCCGAAGAGTTGAGCCGGCCCCTTTGGGGAGAAGAATAAGGCGCTGGCGAAAATGCAGTCCTCCTTGGCTCAACCAGCCCAAAGGCCAACCGCTCCCCTGGCCCTAGGGGTCCACAAGACTCATACCGGAGGGCGCAAGAGCCGGAAGTTCTGCCCCGTTGTCCAACGTCCCACCGCCCCGCCCCGGGGGTAGCCGCACTGGCTGAAAACACCGTACCCCCTGCGAGCGCTGCCCGGATCCGGCCAGGCAGGTCCTCTCCGTCCGCCTTCCCACCGGGTTTCGTACCCGCCAGCTGCGTTCGGGGAAGCCCCGGGGCGTGCCGTCCCTCCCGCCGCGGGCGCGGTTCAGGGCCCGGCGGCGCCGGGGTTGCGCATTGCACCACCGCGCGCCGTCCCACCGCCCGTGGTTCAGTGCCGCCGATTGCCTGCCCGCCCGTCCCGGGGAGGCTCTCCGCCGCCACGGGCCAAGAGGCCGGTAATGACGGCGGAGATCCGGCGCCCCTGATCGATCGAGGGGAGACCCGATTCGAAGTGCGCGACAAAGAGAGGCCGGGCGACCCGGAGTGACCGGCGCCCGGCGGGCGGGCTTCAATCGTCCCACTCGTACTCGTATTCGTACTCGTAGTCCCCGTGCTTGTGCTTTTCCTTGTGCTTGACCTTGTGCTTGTACCAGCCGGGAGGAAAGGGATGCGCCGGATGGACGTGGACCGCGTGGACGGAGACCGGGATGCGCACCGTAGGTCCGGGAGGGTGGGGCAGGACGGTCACGTGCTCCCGGCCCGCGTGGCGGTAGACCACCTCGTAGCCGTCGTGCACTTGCCGGACGTGCTCCACCGTGCGGCAGCGTTTCACATCCCGGTAGCCGGGGGCCCGGTCCCGGTTCGCCAAGTGATCACCCACCAGGGCGCCGGTAACGGCCCCCGCCGCGGTGGCGAGGGTTTTGCCGCTTCCCTTGCCCACTTGATGGCCCAGGAGCCCGCCCGCGATGCCGCCGATTACGGCGCCGGTGTAGGAGCGCTCCTGCTCCGCGACCCGCTCGAACCAGCACGCCTGGCGGGGCTCAACGACTTGCCGGTACACGGGGGTGGCGGACACGACACGGGCGACGACATACCCATCGTCGTGGCGGGCGGCGGCCGGGACGGCCGCGGCGGCGATCACAAAACCGAAAGCGATGGTGGCGTTCCTGTTGTTCATGGCGCTTCCTCGTAAGGCACGGCAATCTGCCGTCACCCCTCCCATCCTAGGGAGCACAAGCTGAACCCCGGCTGAACGCGCGCCTCCCTTTCTACCGCCCCAACCGCCGGGTCAGGAGACAGGGTTTTCAGCTCTTTCGGGAGGTCTTGGCGAAGAAGGGCGCGAGGAGCGGCTCCACCTTGTCACCCCCGCACTTGGGGCAGCGGGGCTTCTCACGGCCGTGCTCGGCTATGTGCTCGGAGCGCTCGAACTTCTCGCCGCACTCCCGGCACTGGTATTCGTAGATCGGCATACTTCTCCTCCGTTTCGTTACGCCCGGGCCGGGCCTGGGGTACCGCCACACCCCGATGATGGACATGCCGGGGCAGCGTCCGGCCCTTTTCACGCCCTTAGACTGTCCGGCGGCTGCCCGGGTGCCTTAGACCGCGGCCGCCCCCGGGCGCCCTTCTCCTTCCGGCGGCAGGTTCGCGGGCGAACGGGGATCCGCGGGAATTTCTGCCCCATAAACAGTCTAAATAATTGAAAGGAGGAGTTTGTTTCATCGCCGGGCAGGTGGTGATGGGGGTTCCCTGCCGCGGATGCTTATTGTTGCACCCCTCGAGTCCGAAAAATTCCTACCCGCGTAGCCATGGACACCAGGCCCGAGGCAAGCGAGCTGGCCAAACTGGGAGCCAAAGAGATCTCGCGCAAGTTGGTCGCGCTGGCCAGGCAGGCGGGGGTTGCGTTGCGGGGCGAGCCCGTGTGGGATGAAGCTGGATGGTTGCCGGGGGCGAAGCATCACCGCGTCACCGTGGAAAGCCCCCGGGGTTCCAAATCCATCATCCTGAGCACCGAGGAAGTGATCGCGTACGCCCAAGGGGTGGAGGTCTCCCGCGCCATCGTGGACCGCGAGCTTCAGTGGCTGATCGCCCAGCTCGCCGAAAACAAGAAATAGGCGCGTGGGCCAGCCCCGGTCTTCCCGCTCCCCGCGGAGGGAAAGGGCACCCCGCTTGCGGCGGGGGCTTCCGGTCGTGCCCGGTTGGTCGGGTCGCCTCGCCGGCGTTATGCTGTCTGGCGCCGGACCCCACCCCGGCGTGCAGGTTCCGATGGACACGGGAGGCCAGTATGCGAGTTCTTCCCCACGACCTGGATCACGAGTTTCCGGAATTCGTCCCCCTCATCCACGAGCTCAGGGAGCGGGATCCCCATCTCGCGCACCTGTTCGACGAGTACGAAAAAGTGAACGCGGAGATCGTGGACATCGAGGAAAACGACAAGCCGTTCGAAGACTTCGAGTTCGAAGCGATGAAGAAACGGCGGCTCAAGCTCAAGGACGAGATCTACCTGATCCTGCGCAAGCTCAAGAACGAGGGAGTCGATTCACCGCGCTGAGCCGGGAAGGGACCAAGGGCTTTTGGCGGGAGCCTGGAAATACGGGCCGGGTTGGGGTTAACATGGCATCGCCTTGTCACCGTCCAATAGGGAGGATCAAGATGGCATTGCGTGTGCCTGCTTTTTGCAGCCGCTTCTTGGCGGGGTCGATGTTCGCGCTTCAGAGCGTCGCCGGGCAGGCGGAGATTGTCTCGACCGAGCGGCTCCTGGATCCCGCCGGCGTAGAGGTCCAGCGCGAGCAGCTTAAGGGCGTCCTCGACCGGGACGAGGCCCGGGAAAAACTCAAGGCCCTGGGGGTCGAGCCCGAGCTGGCGAAAAAGCGCGTAGACGCCATGACCGCCGAGGAAGTCAGGATGGTGTCCGAAAGGATCAACACCCTGCCGGCGGGCGGCGATCTGAGCGTCCGGGATCTCCTCATCATCATCCTGGTGGTCCTGCTGATCGCCCTTATCGTTTGATCCGGCGCGGGGTGCACTCCCCGGCCTCTGGAATTCCCGCGCCCGCGCCTTCCCCACGCACAAGGCGCAGGCGGCGGTTGCCTTTTCTTCTTCGCCCCCCGAATCGGTGCCAGCCCGCCTATGCTCATCAGCTGCCTTGCCTATCAGGACGGTCGAAAGCTTGCCGATCTCCCCGTAGAGGGGATCAGCGATTATCTGGTCAAACCCGGCGGCTTCGTGTGGGTGGCGCTCAAGGACCCCACTCCGCAGGAGCTCGCCCAGATTCCCTCAAGCACCGCCTGATGATCGTGCAGCATGCGGTCGCCCAGCTGCTGGAGGCGGTGAGCAAGCTCCACGGCGGGCGCACTCCCCCGGTGTGCGGCGGCATGCAGGAGTACTCCCGCGACGTCTCCGATCACCTGCTGCGGGTGCTGCGGACCATCGAGGGCCGGCGCGAGATGCTGAATACCGTGATGCAGGTCAATCTTGCCATGATCGCCCTGGCGGAAAACGAGGTGATGAGGCGGCTCGCCTCCTACGCCGCGTTGTTGCCGTTCCGACCATGATCGCCGGCATCTGCGGCATGAACTTCCGCCACATGCCGGAGCTGGACTGGACCTTCGGCTATCCCCTGGTCCTGGCGGTGATGGCGGGGGCGGACGCGCTGCTGTGGCGGCGCTTCAGAAGGCGGGCTGGCTGTAGAGACGGCCGGGGAGGCTGACTCGCCCGTGTGGAAGGCCGCCCCCGGTTTTGTGCCCTTGGGACGCCGGGCGCTTACCCTTCTTGCGCGGGCGTTCTTTGTGACGCCGCCAGGCGCTCGAGCGCCTGCTCCAGTTCCCGGTTGAGCCGGGCGATGAGCGCGCCCGCCGGCTGCCGCCGGGCAAGCCCCACCCCCTGGCCCGCCCACAGGGAGAGAAATTCCGGGCGGTTCAACCGGGCGGCGGCCGCGCGCAGCGGCCGGGTGAGGCTGTTCTGCAGCGGGAACGGCAGGATCGCGCCGCTCTCATCCACTTCCGTCATGAAGCGGTTGACGAGCCCCCGCGCCGGGCGGCCGGAGAAGGCTCGCGTCACCCGCGTCCGATGCTCCCGCGCCGTGAGGATCGCCGCCTTATGGGCTTCGGGAACACCCGCCTCGGGGCAGGCGAGGAACGCCGTGCCCATCTGCACCCCGGCCGCCCCCAGCGCCAGCGCCGCCGCGATGCCCCGGCCGTCCATGATGCCGCCGGAGGCGACCACCGGCACCCGGACCGCGTCCGCCACCTGGGGCACCAGCGCCAGGGTTCCCACCATCGCGGCGTCGAAATCGGCGGCGAAGGTCCCGCGGTGGGCGCCGGCCTCCGCGCCCTGGGCCACGATGGCGTCCACGCCCGACTTCTCCAGGGCGATCGCTTCTTCCACCGTGGTGGCGGTTCCCATCAGGAACATGCCGCGGGCCTTGATGGCGGCGACGGCCGCCTCGGGCAAGGGGCCGAAGGTGAAGCTGAAGACCGAGGCGCCGGATTCCAGCGCCGCGGGAAGCTGCTCCTCGAACGGGTCCGGCGCCGGGGCGGGGAGCTCGGGCGGCGGCAGGCCCAGCTCGGCGTGGTAGAGGGCGACCCGCTCGAGGGCGCGGCCAGCGTCCCCCGGCAGCTCGGGCATCGGCTGGGGCGCGAACAGGTTGATGCCGAAGGGCCTGGCGGTGCGCTCGCGCACGGCTCGCGCCGTCTCCAGGATCTGGGCGGGCGTGGTATAGGCCCCGGCGATGAAACCCAGAGCGCCGGCCTCGCACACCGCGACGACCAGGTCCACGGTCGTCGCGCCACCGGCCATGGGCGCCTGGATGATGGGGCAATCGAGGGGCAGCTTTCGTGTCAGTGCTGTGTGGATCGGCATGGGCGATGGGGGGTGGTTTGGAGAAGATCGATCGTCGTCCAGAAGCGCTTGAAGGGGCACAGGGCCTCAGCAATTCGCCCCGTTCCCGGAAGGCTCGGCCTCGGAAAGAAGCCACTGCACGAACGCGTTGACCTCCGGCCGGTCCCGGGCGGATTTCACGTACACGATATGATAGGCCTCCCGGGCCTTGACCGCTAGCGGGAACAGCGGAACGAGGCGGCCGCTTTCGATCGCCGGCGCGGCGAGCAAGCGCTTGGCCAGCGCGACGCCGTGCCCTTCAGCGGCCGCAGCCAGCATCACCGCGCTGTCGCTGTACGCCGGGCCGCGGGCGGGTTCCGGCCAGTCCAGTCCCGCCGCCCGAAACCACGGCGCCCAGCGCTGGGCGGTGTGGCGAAGCAGCGGCGCTTCCTTCAGATCGCGGGGTTCCTTGATTTCCGGATGCGCGTCCCGGAAGTTAGGACTGCAGACCGCCTGCAGCTCGTCGTCCAGGAAGCGTATCACTTCCAATCCTTCCCAGTTTCCCAGGCCGTGGCGAATGGCGAGGTCCGCTTCTCCGGACTTGAGATCCACCACGCTGGGGGTCGTGTCGATCTCCAGGTCGATGTCCGGATGGGCCCGGAGAAAGCGCTCGATGCGGTAGACCAGCCAGCTATGGGCGAAGGCCGGAAGCGTCGAGAGGCGAAGCCGGCGGCCGCTCTGGCGCGCGACCGATGCGGCCCCGGCGCGGAGCAGTTCCAGGGCACGCGTGACCGTCTCGAGGAAACTCATTCCCTGGGGCGTGAGCACGACCTTCTTTCCCAGGCGCAAGAACAGCCGCGCGCCCAGGTGATTCTCCAGCAGACGGATGCGATGGCTAACGGCGCTGTGGGTCACGCAGAGCTCGTCGGCAGCGCGGGCGAAACTCTCCAGACGCGCGGCCGCCTCGAAGGCGGCCAAGGTTTGAAGGGGCGGAAGGTGCCGAACCGATGCCATGGTGAGAAGGGCTCAACGAACGATGAAAAAGAATCCGCGCGGCGCTGGGGCGTCATCTCTATGATAGCCGCTGGTACTTCCGCGGGAAACATCCGGGCACGCACATGTCATCGCGAACGACGCTGTATCTCCTCCTCCTGGCCGCAACTGTTCTGATGGCGCAGGGTTGCAAGCCACAAGACAACTGGCTCTTCTGGAAAGACCCGTCTCCCCTATGGCACCCCACGGCGCTCGCCTACTGGCCGGCGCAGGACGCGCTCATCGTGGGAAGCCACCAGGACGGCACCCTGGTGCTCCTGCCTCTGGACCCGGCAAAGGCGCAGAAGCAGTTCCTCGCGCCCCATGCAGACGGGAAATACGGCGCCGCGCGGGTGCGCGTGGACGAGAAGCGCAACCGGCTCTGGGTGCTGGATCACGGCGCGCTCTACGTGTACGACTTGGGATCGCTCCGGCTCGTCAAAGACGGCGTTTTCCTGGCGACGCGGGCGAGCGCGAGGCATTGTCTGCCCGACATCGCCCTGGCTCCGGACGGAAGCGCATTCATCTCCGACAACACCCGCGGGCACATTTACCGGGTGGATGGGGAAAGCCTCGAGCTGGCCCCATGGCATGCCGCGGCTGGCGGCGGCGGGCCGGGGGCCGAGGGATTTTCCGCGCTGGCCGTCTCGCCCGACGGGAAGTGGCTGCTGGCCGGCTCCTCGGCGGCGGGAGAGCTGTGGCGGTTCGATCTCGATACCCGGCGCGCGGAACGACTCGCGCCCCCAGGGCGGCTTGCCGGCGTTTGCGGTCTGGCGATCCGTTCGACGGTTCGCAGCGCCGACACGGGCGGAAAGGCGCCTGCGGAAGAAGATGCGCTCGCCTATGCCGCGCTCGGATTCACCGACCGGGTGGCGCGCATTCGCCTCCGCGAAGGGGAAATGGCGGACGTCGCGGAATGCCTCGGGGGCTTCACGGTGGAAATGCCGACGAGCCTGGACAGCGATGGCACGAGGCTATACGTCACCCATTCGAGGCTGAAAGCCTTGTGGAATCACCGGCTGAGCGGCGACGTTCCCCACAACAACCTGGTTTACAAGACCACCCCCTGTTAAAGAAAAAGGAGGACCTATGAGCAAGGTATTGGTGGAACGGCGCGGGCGCGTCCTGTGGGTGACGCTGAACCGTCCCGAGGCGAGAAACGCCATCGACCAGGACGTGCATCATCTGCTGGTTGAAGCGTGGCGGGAATTTGGCCGAAGCGCCGATCTCGACGTCGCTGTGATCACCGGCAACGGGGGGGCGTTCTGTGCCGGCATGGACCTCAAGACCTTCGTCCCCGAGTACGTGGGCGCGGACCAGCAGAAGGTGCTCGATCTCGTTCCCGTGGGCCTGGGCGGAATCACCCGCGGCATGCATTGGCTGCGCAAGCCCATCATCGCGGCGGTGAACGGATGGGCCATCGCCGCCGGATTCGAGCTTGCGCTGGCGGCGGACATCCGCATCGCTTCCGAGCGCGCCGTGTTCGGATCCTTCGAGGCCCGCCGCGGGTTTCATCACGGCGACGGGGGCATTCCGAGGCTGGTCAACAGTTGCGGCGTGGGCTTCGCCATGGAGATGGTGCTGACCGCGGAGCCGGTCGACGCCGAGCGCGCCCTGCGGGCGGGGCTCGTCTCCCGGGTCGTTCCTCACGAGGCGCTCATGGATCAGGCGCTGGCCGTCGCCGAACACATCCTGCGCAACGATCAGGAGGCAGTGCGCTCGGCCAAGGCCACGGTGCTGGAGATGATCGGCAGAGGCCTCGACGATCAGCTCCGCATCGAGGCGATCAATGGCTACTCGAGGATGGCCTTGGGGAATGAGGTCAGGCGGCGGTTGCAGCAGTTCTACGAAAAAAGCGATCCGGGACGGGTTGGCCGCCGTGCCGCAACAGGGGCGTAATGCCCTACCATGAACCTCGCTGCCTCTTGTGCCGAAGCGTTTCGGAGGACTCCGATGGATAAGTAGCAACGAGACATGCAATTTGCTCGGATCTATGTGGGCGGTAAGTGGTGCCCGCCGACCCGCCGCGATTCCATTCCGGTCATCGACGCGGCGCGGGACGAGGTGATAGGGCGGATTCCGGAGCGCACAGATGGCGAACGGGGTCTCCTTGTCAGCCATCGTGCAACTTCCCGGTCAGGGCTTGCCTGCCGCAGTATCCATGTCGAAGAACTTGATCCACCATGCGTGCTCGGGCGATGGGACTGGCGCTGGCCGGGTGACGCAGGCAACGCTCTCTTTCGTCGCGTGAACGAGGGCAAGCCCCGGCAGGTCCAGGACAAATTCCTCACGCGCACTCAGAATGACGTCCCTCGTCGAGCAGTCCTGGGTGATCCACAACTCTCCCGACACGCACCGGACGGCGCAGCCACTTCCATCCCGGATCGCGAGGAGCTGTCCCTTGGAGAGATGCACCACCAGGCGGCGGAACGGGATCGCGACCGCGGGGACGCAATGAACACCCTGGGTCCCGGGAAGGGGAAAGAGCCCCGACAGCAACCGGCGCAGACGATCCCCCAGGCTGCTGCACTCGGATCGAAAAGCGACGTGGATAGAATGAGGCATGGGCTGGACCGCGTTGCTGACAGGCCCATTGTAGGCGGCCTCCGGAGTCGCATGAGTGAAGGTTTTTCAGCGATCGACGAAACGGATTTGCCGGGCGCGCATGCCCTTGCGTGGTTTGCCGATGAGAAAGCGAAACGCGCCCGTCTCTCGTACCGCCCGTCCGGTCGCAACCTTTGGGCTCGCGGCCTCGTCATCTCATGCCCTCGCCCCGAGACCGTGGGGGAATCGGCGCATTCGACACAGGGGCGGTGCTTCCCGCGCCGTGTTGTAGCCGCCTTTTTTCTTCATAATTTCGCCTTTCCAGGACAACCGGAATCGGACGGCATATCGAATGGCTCAATACGTCTACACCATGCTGCGGGTGGGCAAGGTGGTCCCGCCCCAGCGCGCGATCCTCAAGGACATCTCCCTTTCCTTCCTGCCCGGCGCCAAGATCGGAGTCCTGGGCCTGAACGGCTCGGGCAAGTCCACGCTGCTCAGGATCATGGCGGGCGTGGACCGGGAGTACGAGGGGGAGGCGATCCCCATGCCGGGCATCAAGATCGGCTTCCTGCCCCAGGAGCCCTCGCTGGATCCGTCCAAGGACGTGCGCGGCAACGTGGAAGAGGGTGTGGCGGAGACCCTCGCCCTGATCCACCGCTTCAACGCCATCTCGGAGCGCTTCGCCGAACCCCTCGACGACGAGGAGATGGCCCGGCTCTTGGAAGAGCAGGGAGAACTCCAGAACAAGATCGACGCGCTCCAGGGCTGGGAGGTGGAGCGGCGCCTGGAGATCGCGGCGGACGCCCTGCGCCTGCCGCCCTGGGATGCGGACGTGACCACCCTCTCCGGGGGCGAAAAGCGCCGGGTGGCCCTGTGCCGGCTGCTCCTGTCCCAGCCGGACATGCTGCTGCTCGACGAGCCCACCAACCACCTGGACGCGCTTTCCGTGCAGTGGCTGGAGCAGTACCTGAAGCACTACCCGGGCACGGTGGTGGCGGTGACCCACGACCGCTACTTCCTGGACAACGTGGCCGGATGGATCCTGGAGCTAGACCGGGGCCAGGGCATCCCGTGGCAGGGCAACTACTCGTCATGGCTCGAGCAGAAAGAGAAGCGCCTGGAGATCGAAGCCCGGCAGGAGTCGGCCCGGATCAAGGCCATGCAGGCGGAGCTGGAATGGGTGCGCGCCAATCCCAAGGGGCGCCACGCCAAGAGCAAGGCGCGGCTCGCCCGCTTCCACGAACTGGAGTCCCAGGAGTATCAGAAACGCAACGAAACTAACGAAATCTACATCCCGCCGGGGCCCCGGCTGGGAGCGCTAGTGATCGAAGCGGAGAGCCTGAAAAAGTCCTACGGCGACCGGCTCCTGTTCGAAGACCTGAGCTTCCGCCTTCCGCCGGGCGGCATCGTGGGAGTGATCGGCCCGAACGGGGCGGGCAAGACCACGCTCTTTCGCATTCTGGTGGGCGAGGAGCGGCCCGACGGGGGCGTGCTGCGCTTCGGCGACACGGTCAAGCTCGCCTACGTGGACCAGTCCCGGGAGGCTTTGGACTCGGAGAAGACCGTGTGGGAGGAGGTCTCCGGAGGCCTGGACGTGATCCAGGTGGGCGGCTACCAGATCCCGAGCCGGGCCTACCTGGGACGGTTCAACTTCAGGGGCCCGGATCAGCAGAAGCGGGTGGGGGAGCTCTCCGGCGGCGAGCGCAACCGGCTGCACCTCGCCAAGCTACTCAAGAGCGGGGGCAACGTGTTGCTCCTGGACGAGCCCACCAACGATCTGGACGTGGAGACCTTGCGCGCTTTGGAACAGGCATTGCTCGATTTCCCGGGCTGCGCGGTGGTGATTTCCCACGACCGCTGGTTCCTGGACCGCATCGCCACCCACATCCTCGCCTTCGAGGGGGAGAGCCGGGTGGCGTGGTTCGAGGGCAACTACGCCGACTACCTGGAAGACCGGCGCCGGCGGCTGGGGGACGAAGCCGACCGGCCGCACCGGATCAAGTACAAGCCGCTGATGGCCTAGCCCCTGCCGATGAAGGGCATCTTGGTGGCCATGAGGGTCATGAACTGCACGTTGGCGTCCAGGGGCAGGCTGGCCATGTAGAGCACGGCGCTCGCCACGTGGGTGAGGTCCAGGAGCGGCTCGGGTTTGACCGAGCCGTCCGCCTGTAACGCGCCCTGGGCGAACTTGGCGGCCATGTCGGTGGCGGCGTTGCCGATGTCGATCTGGCCGCAGGCGATGTCGTATTTGCGCCCGTCCAGGGAGGTGGATTTGGTCAGCCCCGTGATGGCGTGCTTGGTGGCGGTGTAGGGGGCCGAGTGGAGCCGGGGGGCGTGGGCCGAGATGGAGCCGTTGTTGATGATGCGGCCGCCCCGCGGCGTCTGATTTTTCATGATGTTGAACGCTTCCTGGGTGCACAGGAAGGCGCCGGTCAGGTTGACGTCCACCGAGGCCTTCCAGTGCTCGAAGGGGACGTCCTCCAGCGACGCCCCCGGCACAAAGACCCCGGCGTTGTTAAAGAGCAGGTCCAGCCGCCCGAAGGCTTCTCGAACCCGGGCGAAGAGCTGGCGCACGGAGGCCGGATCGCTCACGTCGGTGGGCACCACCAAGGCCCGAGGGGCCGCGGGGCCGGCCTCGGCGGCGGCCTGCTCCAGGGGCTCCCGGCGGCGTCCCGCCAGGGCGACCCGGTAGCCCTCCTTCAGCAGGGCGAGGGCCACTACTTTTCCGATGCCGGTGCCGGCGCCGGTCACCACCGCCGCCTTGGGGGGAGCGCTCATGGTCGGTTCTCCATTCTGAGTCCTATTGATGAAAGGGACGGGTTCACCCGCGGCCCGCCGGGTTTTTTTATGGTAATCCAGGACGCCGGCCCCGGCGGACGCTTGGGCCTTTCCCCCGGCATCGGAAATGGGTTTCGAACGGTCAGAGCCGCCGGGCTTCGCTGAAGCTCAAGCGCCAGTGGGGGGCATCCAGGCGATCCACCCGTACCCGGCCGCCGGTGGACGGCGCGTGCACGAATCGGCCCCGGCCCAAGTAAATGCCCACGTGGGAGGCCTTTTTGCCCTCCTGGTCGAAGAACACCAGGTCGCCTGGGGCCAGCGCCTCCGTCTCGACCGGCCTGCCCGCTTGAAGGAGGGAGCGGGTATCCCGGGGCACCGGTAGGCCGGCGCGGAGAAAGCTGTAGTGGACCAGCCCGCTGCAGTCGAATCCGTCCGGACCGGCGCCTCCCGCCCGGTATGGTCTGCCCACCATGGCCAGCGCATGGCGGACAGCCCTGGTGGCGTGGCCGGCGGCTTCCTGGGCTTGGACCATCGGTCCGGGGAGCGCGGGGTTTACCTCTTCCGCGGAAAGGGTGGCGGAGGCCACGGGAGGCGCCATCGGCGGCCGGGGCGGGGGCGCACTGGCGCAGCCCCCGAGTCCATGGACCACCACGGCGATCAAGACGAGACGAGGGAGAGCTTTCACCATCGCGCTGCGGCTTCGCAAGATCCATGCCGGTCGAAATCCCCGCTTTGCTGCGTGAGGGCGGTGGCGCCGGACGCTTTACGGCACTTCGTGGACGCTGGAGGGTAGTTCCTCGGCGTCGTCGAATCTCTTTCGGCTTGGCCCCAGTCTTGCATGGGGTCTCTTCGAGGATTGCGGCCGGCCCACCTGTCCCATCCCGCTTTGGGATGCGTTTCCGACGATCAGGGTTCGGGTCCGGTGGGCTTTTCAAGCGCCGGCGAAGAGGGCACTTCCTTGCGCTAGGTCAACCCACCGACGCGGCGGGCGTTTGCTATGAAATAGAGAAGCAAGCCTGCCCCACTCCGGGCCGAGACGAAAAGCAGGTGTCACGCCGCGGCTTGCCGGGTGCGGGGAGAAGGGGAACCGGGAGCGGGCCGCCGGGAAAGGCGCACGACGGGCGAGGCGGGCAAAAGGTCCCTGGGATCAGAACGTTTCCCTCGCCAGGGGCGTCTAAAAAGAGGTTAAATTGAGGGTAATTCGGGCTTGCGACTCCTACTTCCTCCAGCGCTTCGTCTAGACTGGAAGTAGCCGATGCCCCAAACATGGTGAAGCGAGACATGACGGAACGAAACTCGAGCAACAGCCTGGTGGAGTCGCTGACCGCCTTCGCGCGTCAGCACAACGCCCAACACTGGTCGGGAACGTTCAGGGAATTCATCGAGCAGATCGTTCCCCAGGCGCCCCAGCGCCACAGCCGGCTGAGCCATGAGTACATCTGGGACATGCTGCGCTGGTATGCCGAGAAGCAGAGCGATGGGGAAACGAAGCCGGTGACGGCTCTCTTCTCCCACGAACTCTTCGGCATCGACGCAGCGCTGACCCGGGTCACCGAGTACTTCAAGGCGGCGAGCGCTGGCTCCGACGTGGGCCGCCGGCTGCTCCTGCTCCTGGGCCCGCCCTCCGGCGGCAAGTCGACCCTAGTGATCCTGCTCAAGCAGGGGCTGGAAGAGTACAGCCGCACCGACGAGGGAGCCCTCTACGCCATCGCCGGCTGCCCGGTCAACGAGTCGCCCCTGCACCTGATTCCCCATACCCTCCGGGCCCAGGTCCGGGAGACCTATGGGGTGGAGATCCAGGGGGAGCTCTGCCCCTACTGCCGGGTGCGTCTGGAGATAGAGTTCGGCGGCGATTTCATGCAGTTCCCGGTTCGCCGCATGTTCATTTCGGAGGCGGCCCGCTCCGGGGTGGGTACCTACGCGCCCCATGACCCCAGCACCGCCGACATCGCCGACCTGGTGGGCTCCGTGAACCTGTCCAAGGTGGCCGAGATCGGGGACGAGGGCGATCCTCGTGCCTGGTCCTGGTCGGGAGCGCTGTACTCAGCCAGCCGGGGCCTACTGGAGATGATCGAGATCCTCAAGGTCAAGCGGGAGTTTCTCTACGTTCTGCTCACCCTCACTCAGGAAAAGAACGTGAAGGTCTCCCGCTTCCCCCTGATCTACCTGGACGAGACCATCGTCGCCCATACCAACCTGGCTGAGTTCCACAAGTTCTTGCAGGAAAAGGAAAACGAGGCGCTGCTGGACCGCATGGTGATCGTCAAGGTGCCCTATACCCTCTCCTACCTGGACGAGGCGAGGATCTACGCCAAGCTGGTCTCGGCGGCCAAGACCTTCCGCGACGTGCACCTGGACCCCCATGCGCTCAAGGTGGCGGCGGTGTTTGCGGTGCTCACCCGCCTCAAGAAGTCGGCCCGGGACGACCTGGACATGTCGAAGAAGGTGCGCCTGTATGCGGGCGAGCACGTGGACGGTTTCCCGGAGACCGAGGTGGAGCGGGTGCGGGCGGAGCACCCGGACGAGGGCCTGTCCGGGGCGAGCCCCCGCTTCGTGATCAACGCCTTGTCCAACGCCATCACCCGAAGCGAGACCTCGAGCCTGACCAGCATGGAGGTGCTGCTTGCCCTCAAGGACGCCATCGAGTCGGATGCCCGCATGGACGCCCACCAGAAGCGGCAGTGGATGGACTACCTGGTGGTGACCCGTAAGGACTTCTACAACCGGTGGGTGAAGGAAGACGTGCACAAGGCCCTGTTCACCTCCTTCGAGGAGGAGGCCCAGCAGCTCCTGGACAAGTACCTGGACGAGGTGGAGGCCTCCCTGGACCGGCGCGAGGTGGTCGATCCCATCACCGGGGAAAGCCGGGCGCCGGACGAGCGCTTCCTGCGTTCCGTGGAAGAGAAGATCAAGATCTCGGATTCGGGCAAGGAGACGTTCCGCCAGGAAGTGGTGCGCAAGGCCATGGTGGCCTACAAGGCCGGGCAGAAGTTCACCCTGGACAGCCATTCCCGGCTCCACGACGCCATCGAGCAATACCTGTTTGAGGAGCGCCGGGACGTGCTGCGGCTGGTGACCTCGGCCGCCCGGCCGGACGAAGAGGCCCAGAAGAAGATTTCCGCGGTGCAGGAAAGGCTCGTCAGCCATTACGGTTATGATGACCATAGCGCCAAGGAGGCCATGAATTACGTGACCACCCTGTTGTCCCAGGAGTAAGGGGCGGCCGGATCGCCCCAAGACGATGACGCGCATGACAGGCATGACGAGCGGCACCTCCAGCACTCCCGCTTCCCCGGTCGGTGAGCAGGGCAGCGGCGCGTGGTATGACCTGTTCTCCCGCGGGGCGCGGGATTGGCTGCGCCACAACGAGAAGGTGCGGGAGGCGGTCCGGTCCAACCTGCCGGACTTGATTTCCCAGGCGGACATCCTGGGCACCGACGGCAACCGGCGCGTGCAGGTGCCGGTGAGGCTGCTGGAGCACTACCGCTTTCGCCTCTCCGAGCACGGCGAGCACGCAGGCGTCGGGCAGGGGGACGTGAAGCCGGGGGACGTCCTGCGCCGGGGGCGAGGGGCGGGCGAAGACAAGGGACCCGGCAGCGGGGGCAACAACCGGGGCGAAATCCAATTCGTGGTGGAGCTCACGGTGGACGACATCGTGGACTGGCTGTGGGAGGAGCTGGAATTGCCCAATCTCACCGCCAAGGCCGGGTCGGTGGAGCAGACCGACTACACCCGGGAAGGGTGGGACCGGCGGGGGGCCCGGTCGCGGCTGGACCGGCGCCGCTCCCTCATCGAATCCATCAAGCGGCGCAATATCCAGAAGGGCGGACCGGCGTTCCACGATACCGACCTGCGCTACCGCCAGCTTATCAAGCGCGTGCGCCCGGCCTCGGAGGCGGTGGTGTTTTTCGTGATGGACGTCTCCGCCAGCATGGGCGGCCGCGACCGCCAGCTCGCCAAGACCTTCTTTTTCTGGGTGGTGCAGGGCTTGCGCAGGCAGTACCGGCACATCAGCACCGTGTTCATCGCCCATACGGAAAACGCCTGGGAGTTCGACGAGCAGCAGTTCTTCGAGGTGCGGGGCACCGGCGGCACCGTCGCCTCCACGGCTTTCAACCGGGTGATCCAGCGGATCGAAGGGGGGTTCGCCCCTTCCCGCTACAACATTTACGTGTTCTACGCCTCCGACGGGCAGAACTTCGTGCAGGACCGGGAGGCGGCCACCCAGGCCCTCACCCGCCTGGGGGGCGTGGCGAACTACATGGGCTTCGTGGAGGTCGGAGCGGCCGACGGAGGCCGGGAGACCTCCGAGATGGCTCAGATGTTCCGGGAGCTGCAGCACGCCCGCGCGCCGGTGGGGGTCTACCACCTGTCCGAAGAGACCATGGTCTGGGACGCGATCCGGGCCTTCTTCCGGGAGCGGGCGGAGGAGCAGGCAGCGTAACGGCGACCCCATGGACGATTCCCTCGCCAGCTATTGCGCCAAGCTCGAAAGCCTCGCCCGCGAGGAGGGGCTCGACTACTACCCGGTCAGCTTCGAGACGGTCCCCGACAGCTTTATGACCGAGGTGGCGGTCTACGGGCTGCCGGTGCGCATGCCCCACTGGTCCTTCGGCGTGCGCTACATCTACCAGTTCGTCCAGCACCGCATGGGGCATTCGCGGCTGTTCGAGGTGGTCTTTCCCGGCAACCCCAACCGGGCCTACCTGGCCCAGCGCAACAGCCTCGAAGAGAACACCCTGGTGATGGCCCACGTCCTGGGCCACGCCGATTTCGCCAAGAACAACCTGCTGTTCAAACGGACCCAGGAGGAGGTGGGCTACCACATCGTCGAGCAGGCGGCCGCCCACGCCCGCCAGATCACCGAAGCGATCGAGGTCTACGGGGAGGCGCGGGTGGAAGCCGTGCTGGACGCGGCCCTCGCTCTGGAGCAGTACGTGAACGTGCACCTGGGCCTGCGGCGGCCGCGCTACCCGGAATACCTGCCCGAGAAGGCCCCGCCGGTGTCGGGGGAGTTCATGAGCCGCTTCGACAAGCTGGCCGGCGGGCGGGAAAGGCCGACTCCCCCCAAGGAGCGCAAGCGCGCGCCGGTGCCCCCCGCGCCCGAACGGGATCTGCTGTGGTTCATCGCCCACTACGCGCCGGAGCTGGAAGGCTGGGAGCGGGACATCTTTCTCGTCGTGCGGGAGGAGTCCTTCTACTTCTACCCCGTGTTCGCCTGCCAGATCATGAACGAGGGATGGGCGAGCTTCTGGCACGCCCAGCTCCTGCGCAAGGCGGATTTTCTCCCCCAGCAGGTCTACCTGGACGCGATCAAGGCCCATTCGGACGTGGTGCGCCCCTACGCCGGGGGGCGGGAGATCGCCCTCACCATCAACCCGTACCACCTGGGCTTCAAGATGTGGGAGAGCATCGTGGCCGAGCGGGGCGCACCCTTCGCCCGTCAGGTCATGCAGGAGGACGACGACTTCAGCTTCGTGCGCAATTACCTGACCGAGGACCTGGCCGAGGAGTTGCGCCTGTTCGAGTACGTGGCGGCCCCCGGGGGCGACATCCGGGTGGAGCAGGGGGACATCGAAACCCTGCGGGAAAAGCTGCTCGCGCCCAAGTTCAACTTCGGCGCCCCGTCGGTCGCCGTGACCCACGTCCACCTGGACGGCACGCTGGAGCTCACCCACGACCATCAGCTCGATGGTCGCGGCCTGGACCTGGAGCGGGCGCGCAAGGTGATCCAGTACGTCCACCGGGTCTGGCGCCGGCCGGTAGTGCTGCGCACCGTGGACGAGCGCGGCCGGCCCAAGGAGCTCGCGAGCGGTTGAGCGCCCGGCGGCCGGGATACCACGGGGCAGCCCGGGTTCCGCGCCGACCGCTCCCCGGTCCGTTTCCGCTTGCCCGCCGACCTTTCCCTAAGGGGGCGGGAGGGCGTGTAACAATTTAAAAGCGCCGGGCTTTTCTGTATGCCTTGCCATCCGGAGGGTGCCGCCATGCTGATGTCCGCCGCCGACTATCGGGAATCCCTGCGAAAGCACAAGCCCCGGGTGTTCGTCAACGGCCGGCGGGTGGAGAGCGTGCCCGACGAGCCCCTGTTCGCCCCGGGACTTAACGCCATCGGCGTGACCTACGACTTCGCGCGCAACGAGCGGCTGCGCCCGGTGATGACCGCCCAGCAGGCCCCGGGCGGGCGGGTGGTGAACCGCTTTCTCCACATCAACCGTTCCGGGGCGGACCTCCTCAACAAGCTGGAGGCGGTGCGCCTGGTGTGCCAGGCGTCGGGTTGCGCCCAGCGCTATCTCACCCAGGACGCCCTCAACGCCATCTTCCAGTCCACCTACCGGCTCGACCAGGACCGGGGCACCGAGTACCACCCGCGGCTCCAGGAGTACCTGCGCTTCGTCGAGGAGGGGGACCTCACCTGCGCGGTGGCCATGACCGACGGCAAGGGGGACCGCAGCCTCCGCCCCCACGAGCAGCCGATCGCGGAGAGCTATGTGCGCATCGTGGAGCGGCGCGCCGACGGCCTGGTGATCCAGGGGGTGAAGGCGATCGTCACCGGCGCGCCCCTAGCCCACGAGCTGCTGGTGATGCCGTGCCGGAATATGACCGAGCGGGATGCGGACTTCGCCGTGTGTTGCGCGGTGCCGGTGGACGCGCCGGGAATCACTCTAGTGGCGCGGCCGGCGGGACGGCCGGGGGAACCTGGCGCCAGGTTTAGTGCCCGCTACGGCCAGACCACCGCGGTGGTGCACTTCGACCGGGTGTTCGTGCCTTGGGAGCGGGTGTTCCTCGCCGGCGAGTGGGAGCACTCCGAGTATCTCACCCGCACCTACGCCACCCACCATCGCCATTCCTGCATCGGCGCCCGGGCCGGGTTCGGGGACCTGCTGATCGGCGCGGGGGCCCTCATGTGCGAGGCGAACGGGCTGGACCTGGACCGCGTCCATCATCTGCGCGACGCCATGGTGGAGCTGATCAAGATCGTGGAGGGCTTTTTCGCCTGCGGCGTGGCGGCCTCGGTCTACGGGATGAGGGACCCGTCGGGTGGATTCGAGCCGGAGCCCGTATTCGCCAACGTGGGCAAGCTCCTCCTCTCGACCCAGATCTACGACATGCACCGGATCGCCCACTACGTGTCCGGGGGACTGGTGGTGGCGCTGCCCGGGCCGGAGGAGGACCACAACCCCCACACCGCGGGAACCCTGGCCGAGGTGCTGCGGGGCCGACCCGACATTCCCTATGAAAAACGCATGGAGGTGGCCCGGCTCCTGGAGGACGTGACCGCCTCCTACGCCGGCGGCTGGTACTCGGTCATCTCGCTGCACGGCGGTGGTTCTCCGGAAGCGATGAAGATGGAAATCTTCCGCCACTACCCCCTGGGCAATAAGGTGGACCTGGTGGAGCGGCTGCTGGAACGGGAAGCGCTGGCGAGCCCTGGGCGCGCCATCACCCGCAATCGCCAGCCCGGCCGGTGCTGCCTCACCGGCTGCCAGGCGCCCGAGGTCCCCGCCGTCGCGCCCCTGCCCGCCGAGCCACCGAAGGCGCGAGAAGGCGAAACCCGGGAGGAAAGCGGCGAGGTGGGTTCGTGAAGGGCGCCCGCGCTCGGGACTTGGATCAGGCGGAAAGCTTCTCCTCCAGCCACATCTTGATGAGGGACTGGTACGGTACGTCCCGCGCGTTGGCCGCCCCCTTGATCCACTCCAGCATGTGAACCGGCAACCTGAGGGAAATGCTCCGGTGCGACGGTTTCAGGTTGGGGAAAACCGCCCGTTCCGCCTTCGACCAGTCGACATACTCCGTGCTGTCGTGGCTTTCCCAGAACTTTCTTTCCGCGGCTTCGCTGCGAAACCGGGGCTGTGCCTTAAGCTTCCTTTTCATAGAGTTCCCTCTTTCTCCGAGGTATGTCGCAAGCCGAGAGATCACGCGGATGCGCGTGCCCTCACGCCGCAAGGTAAACGTGATGTAGAGCCGGCGGCCCTCCAGGGTTTGTCCCAGCGCAATGCGGCGTTGCAGAGCCGTCGCCCGAATCCGGGATCGGCCATCTCCGGGAAGAGCGGCAGCCACCGCTTGATCCACTGTGCGGCCGCGGCTAACCTCCGCCCATGCCCCTGGACGCCTTCCACCCCGCCGTCGCCCACTGGTTCCGGCGCACCTTCGCCGCGCCCACGGAGCCCCAGGCCCGCGCCTGGCCAGCCATCCGCGAGGGCCGTCACGTCCTGATCGCCGCGCCCACGGGCTCGGGCAAGACCCTGGCGGCCTTTCTCGCCGCCCTCGACGCCCTGGTGCGCCAGGCCCTGGAAGAGGGCCTTAAGGACGAGACCCAGGTGGTGTACGTCTCGCCCTTGAAGGCCCTGTCCAACGACATCCAGCGCAACCTGGAGCTGCCCCTCATCGGCATCGGCGAAGCGTTGGAGGCGCTGGGACTGCCCCTGGTGGAGATCCGCACCCTGGTGCGCACCGGGGACACGCCCCAGGCCGAGCGGGAGCGCATGCGCCGCCGCCCGCCCCACATCCTGGTGACCACGCCCGAGTCCCTCTACATCCTGGCGACCAGCGACTCGGGCCGAAAAATGCTCGCCACCGTAAGAAGCGTGATCGTGGACGAGATCCACGCCCTCGCGCCCAACAAGCGCGGGGCTCACCTTGCCCTTTCCCTGGAGCGGCTCCAGGCCCTCGCCTCCGCCAAGCTCACCCGCATCGGGCTGTCGGCGACCCAGAAGCCCATCGAGGAGGTGGCCCGGTTCCTGACGGGGGGCGAGGCGTGCACCATCATCGACACCGGCTACGCCCGGGAGCGGGATCTCGCCATCGAGGTGCCGGGCTCCCCATTGGAGGCAGTGATGTCCCAGGAAGTGTGGAGCCAGGTCTACGACCGCCTGGCGGCCCTGATCGAGGAGCACCGCACCACCCTGGTGTTCGTGAATACCCGGCGCCTGGCGGAGCGGGTGGCGCGGCACCTCTCGGAGCGGCTCGGGGAGGAACGGGTGACCTCCCACCACGGCAGCCTTTCCCGGGAGCGGCGGCTGGAGGCGGAGCAGCGGCTGAAGCGCGGGGAGCTTAAGGCTCTGGTCGCCACCTCTTCCCTGGAGCTGGGCATCGACGTGGGCTTCGTGGATCTGGCGTGCCAGATCGGCTCTCCCCGCTCCATCGCCGGGCTGCTCCAGCGGGCGGGCCGCTCGGGACACCGGGTGGGCGGCGTGCCCAAGGGGCGGCTGTTCCCCCTCTCCCGGGACGACCTGGCGGAGTGTGCGGCGCTGCTGGACGCGGTGCGGCGCGACGAGCTGGACCGCCTCACCATCCCGGAAAAACCCCTGGACGTGCTGGCCCAGCAGATCGCCGCGGAGGTGGCCTGCCGGGAATGGGACGAGCAGGACCTCTACGAATGCTACCGCCGCGCCTGGCCCTACCGGGGGCTCGCCTGGGAGGAGTATCGCCAGGTGGTGGAGATGCTGGCTGACGGCTTCCACGGTAAGCGCGGCCGCAGCCGGGCCTACATCCATCGGGACGCGGTGAACCGGCGGCTCAAGCCCCGCCGGGGGGCGAGGCTCGCAGCCCTCACCAGCGGCGGCACCATCCCCGACACCGCCGACTACCAGGTGGTGCTGGAGCCTGGCGGCCAGGTGGTGGGCACGGTGAACGAGGACTTCGCCGTGGAGAGCCTGGCGGGGGACGTGTTCCAACTGGGCAACGTGGCCTACCGGATTCTCCGCATCGAAGCGGGGCGGGTGCGGGTGGAGGACGCGAAAGACGCGCCGCCCGGCATCCCCTTCTGGCTGGGGGAGGCGCCGGCGCGAACCGACGAAGTGTCGTTCGCCGTGTCCCGCCTGCGGGCCGAGATCGAGGCGCGCCTCGCGGGGACGGCCGGCGAGGAGGGCGGGGCCCGCGCCCTGGAGTGGCTGGTGGGGACGGTGGGCCTCGCTCCCGAAGCCGCCACCCAGCTCGTCGACTATTACGCGACGGCCAGGGCGGCGCTGGGGCGCCTGCCCCGCCAGGATTGCATCGTGTTCGAGCGCTTCTTCGACGAGCTCGGCGGGCAGCAGCTCGTCATCCACTCCCCCTACGGCAGCCGGGTGAACCGGGCCTGGGGCCTGGCGCTGCGCAAGCGCTTCTGCCGCAAGTTCAACTTCGAGCTCCAGGCCGCCGCCACGGAGGATGCCATTGTCCTATCCCTCACCTCGGCCCACAGCTTTCCGCTAGAGGAGGTGGTGGGCTACTTGAACGCCCAAGAGGTGCGCAAGCTCCTCACCCAGGCGCTCCTAGACGCCCCCATGTTCGTCACGCGCTGGCGCTGGGATGCCACCATCGCCCTGGCGCTGCCCCGTTTCAGGGGCGGCGCCAGGGTCTCGCCCCAGCTCCAGCGCCTGGCGGCGGAGGATCTGCTGGCAGCGGTTTTCCCCGACCAGGTGGCCTGCGGCGAGAACCTGGTGGGCGACCGGGAAATCCCCGACCATCCCCTGGTGCGGCAGGCGATCGCCGACTGCCTGTTCGAGGCGATGGACGTGGAGGGCCTGGAGCGGTTGCTCGCCGCCCTGGCCCGGGGGGAGGTGCAGGTGATCGCCCGGGATCTCACCTCGCCTTCCCCCCTGGCGCTGGAGATTCTCTCCGCCCGGCCCTACGCCTTCCTCGACGACGCGCCCCTGGAAGAGCGGCGCACCCAGGCGGTCGTCAGCCGGCGCTGGCTGGACCCGCAGACGGCCGCCGATCTGGGGCGGCTCGACCCGGAAGCCATCGCCCGGGTGCGGGAAGAGGCCTGGCCCGAAGCCGAAACGGCGGACGAGCTGCATGATGCCCTGCTCTGGCTCGGTTACCTGAGCGACGCGGAAGTGGAACGGCAGCCTTCCTGGTGCGCCCTGCTGGAAGCCCTCGCCCGGCAGCGGCGGGCCGGGCGGCTGGACCTGGGGGGCGCAAGGGGAGGGCTGTGGATCGCCGCCGAGCGGCTACCCCAGTTCCAATCCCTGTACCCCGAGCGGGCGGTCACGCCGGCCCTGGAAGCGCCCCCGGAGTACGCGGCCCGGGCCTGGACGCCGGAGGAGGCGCTGACGGAAATCGTGCGGGGACGGTTGGAGGGCTTGGGCCCGGTGACCGCGCGGGGATTGGCGGCGGCCGGCGCGCTGCCGGCGGGCCCGGTGGAAGGGGCCCTCGCCCGGCTGGAGGCCGAGGGGTTCGCCCTGCGCGGGCGCTTCACCCCCGGCGCGACCGAGGACGAATGGTGCGAGCGCGGGCTCCTCGCCCGCATCCACCGCTATACCCTGAAGCGCCTACGCAGCGAAATCCAGCCCGTGGTCAGCGGCGATTTCCTGCGCTTCCTCCTGCGCTGGCAGCGCCTCGCGCCCGGGGAGCGGATGGAGGGACCCGATGCGGTAGCGGCGGTGATCGCCCAGTTGGAGGGATTCGAGGCGCCGGCGGTGGCCTGGGAGTCGGAAATCCTGCCTGCCCGGGTGGCCGGCTACGACCCGGTCTGGCTCGACGACCTGTGTCTGGCGGGCCGGGTGGCGTGGATGCGGGTGGACGCCCAGCGGCTTTCGCCCGAGCGGGAACGGGTGGCCGGGCCGGTGCGAGCGACGCCGGTGACCCTGGTCCTGCGCCGCCACCTGAACCACTGGGCGAAGCTCGCTCCCAAGATCGATCCGGCCGCCTTGCGCCTGAGCTCCCGGGCGCGGGCCGTCCTGGAGCATCTCGCCGCCCACGGAGCGTCCTTCTTCGACGAGATCGTGGACGGGGCGCGGCTGCCGCGCACCTATGTGGAAGAGGCCCTGGGGGAGCTTACCGCGTGGGGTCTCGCGAGCTGCGACAGCTTCGCGGGCCTGCGGGCCCTGCTGCTCCCCGCCGGGCGGCGCCGGCCCATGGGCGGGGGAGGGGAACGCCGGCGGCGCACCGCCTTGTTCGGCATCGAAGACGCGGGCCGCTGGTTCCTCGTGGGCCGGCTGGGGGAACCGGCCGGCCGGCCGGGTGCGGGCTTCGACCCTCAGGCCGTGGAGCACGCTGCCCGGACCCTGCTCAAGCGATATGGGGTGGTGTTCTGGAAGCTGGTTTACCGGGAGGCCGATGTCCTGCCCCCGTGGCGGGAGTTGCTCATGGCCTATCGTCGCCTGGAGGCCCGAGGCGAGATCCGGGGTGGCCGCTTCGTCGACGGTTTTGCCGGCGAGCAGTTCGCCCTTCCCGAGGCGGTGGGGCTGCTGCGGGACACCCGCCGGGAGGAAAAGAACGGGGAGCTGGTATGCGTGAGCGGCGCCGATCCCCTCAATCTGGTGGGCCTCCTGGTGCCTGGGCCGCGGGTGCCGGCCCTTGCCGCGAATCGGGTGCTGTACCGGGACGGGGCGGCCCTGGCCGTGCTGAGCGCGGGCGAAGCGCGGTTCCTGGAAACCCTCCCCGCCGCCCGGCAGTGGGAGCTCGCCAATGTGCTGTTGAAGAGCCACGCGCCGCCCGCCCTCGCCCGGCTGCTCTGATACTAGGCTTCAAGGACAAGGCGTCCGCGCTGGAGGCGGGGTCTGGAGTACGGGATCCTGCGGAAGCTGGGCAATCCGCCGATGCCGGTCGCCACCACCGTGCACCCGCTTCAGCTTCTCGACGACTTTCCGTCGAGGCCCACGATCTGCCGGTTTCCCTGATCGTCACGCCGGAGGGAACGATCGAGGCGCCCAACCCTCTTCCTGCGCCGGAGGGCATCGACTGGGACAAGCTTCCCGAAAAGGCCCTGGCGGAGGTGCCCGTTCTCGCGGAGCTCAGGCGTTGCCGTCTCGCCCGCGGCGCCGTGCGCGTCCTCGATCTGGACCAGGACGGCCGGACGGTCTCCCATGACGCCGAAGGAGGTGACGAGTAGCCCGGGGTTCGTGTTTCGGGCGTCGTTGCTCGTGGGCCGGCGTCTCGCGCCTACTACCGGATGTCGAAATCCGCGTAGCTGCCTTCCCCCTCGCGGATGTCCACGGCGGCGACGTGGGCGCCCGGCGGGCCTCTGCGCGCCCAGGCGATCATGGCCTCCACCGCCTCCGGGCTGCCCTCCACCATGGCTTCCACGTCCCCGCTGCGCAGGTTTCGCACCCAGCCGGTGACGCCCAGCTCCCGGGCCTTGCGCACCATGGAGTAGCGGAACCCCACTCCCTGGACGCGGCCGCGGATCACGAGATGCTTGCAGACGTTCACGCGGTTCGATTTCGGTATCGACCGGGCGCTATCGTGCGGCGCCCGCGGCTCCATTGTAACCGGCGGGAGAGTTTCCGGTCCTGAAGCCGGGTCAGGGCTTCAAGTAACGGAAGCCTTCCCGGGTCTGGAGCCGGGCGATCTCGGCGACTCCCGAAGGCACCAGGGTGGCCTGGGGAATGAGGCGGGCGGGCTCGATGTGCCGGCGGGTCAGGGTGTTGCCGCAGACCCGGAAGTCCACCCCCCGGGCCTTGAGCTCCGACACCATGATCGCGAACGGCCGGCCTTCGCTGTCCCGGGCGCCTTGCAGAAGGAAATCGACCCCGTCGTTATGGGCCACCACCACGATGCGGGCGTTGGGGGACTGCTCCAGGTGGTTGGAGAGATTGCGCAGCGCGGCGGCGGCGGTGCCGCTGTCGTTGATGTGATAGACCACTTTCTCCACCGCGGGCGCGGCGAAGGGAGCCTGTTCGGGTGGCAGGATTCCCACCCACAGGGCGAGGGCCAGCGCGGCGCCGGCGACCGGAAGGGTAACGGGCAAGAGCCAGCGGCGCCAGCCGCTCCCGCCGTGGGCGTCCCGGAGGGTCCGGAGCCGGCGCTGTACCCCGCGCCGCAGGCGCGGCGGCGCCGGATGACGGGCCGCGCCGCGAGCGATGGCCTTCTGCACCGCCAGGGCCGCGGATTGCTGCCCCCGGCAGGCGGCGCATCCGGCCAGGTGCCGCTCCAGGGCGAGCGAAGTGACCAGGTCCAGCTCCCCGTCCACATAGGCGTGGAGCAGCTCTCGCGTTTCGTGGCAGTTCATCCCCGATCTTCCTGTCTGAAGCGGGCGACCAGGGCGCGCTGAATCAGGCTCCGTCCCCGGGCGAGCCGGGACATCACCGTGCCCATGGGAATCCCCAGGGCCCGGGCGATCTCCTTGTAGGACATCCCTTCCAGCTCCCGCAGCACCAGCACTTCCCGATACTCCGCCGGCAACGCCTCGATGGCCCGGTTCACCAAGTCCCGCTCGGCGTGCCGGATCGCCGCCGCTTCGGGATCGGAGAGGGCGAACTCCCAGGCCGGGCCGTTGGGCGTGTGCTGCTCCTCGTCGAACGCCTCCTGTTCCCGGGACGGCCGGTTGCGGCTGTACAGGGTGTAGCAGGTGTTGCGGACGATTCCCAGCAGCCAAGCCTTCCCGTTTTCGCCATGGAACGAATCGAAAAACCGGTAGGCCCGCAGCATCGCTTCCTGCACCGCTTCCTCGGCTTCGTGGGGGTCTCGGGTGATCCAGTACGCCAGATTGTACGCGGCGTCCATGTGTGCCATGACCAGCCGCTCGAAGCGCTCGTTTGTGCCCCTCAGACGCACCTTCTTCCTTTTTTACCGGCTTTGTCGCCGTCTTATTCCCGGGATTCTACCGGCTCGGGAATAAAACCGCGGTTTCTTGAGTATTTTCTGGCGGGAACGGCTTGAAGGTCGGCCGGTGGCGCGGGCAAGTCCCGGCTGCCGGCATGTCCCGGCCGACTACCGATGGATAACGTGACGAGGAGGCATGGAACCATGGTCAAGAGCAAGCGCGCATTGTTGGCCGCCTTGGCGGCGGCCCCCCTGTTGGGCGTCGCCGTCCCGACGAAAGCGGGAGGTTACGAAGGAGACTACAGCCAGAAAGTGGTCTACCACATCAACGACAGCGAAAACGCGATGGCGGCCCTGCGCAACGTGCGCAACCACCTGGACGCCGATCCCAAGTCCAAGATCGTGGTGGTGACCCACGGAAAGGGGATCGACTTTCTGCTGGAGGGGGCGGAAGACAAGAACAAGAACCCGTACCAGGTCACGGTGCAGACCCTCAAGGAGCGGGGCGTCGAGTTCAAGGTGTGCAACAACACCCTGGTCTCGCGCAAGATCGACAAGAGCAAGGTGATTCCGGAGGCGGACATCGTGCCCTCCGGGGTGGCCGAGATCGGCCTGCTGCAGGCGAAGTACGGCTTCGTGTACTTGAAGCCGTAGCGCTACGCAAGTTCCCGCGAGAAGGCGGCGTGAGCCGCCTTTTTTCTTGGCGCTCCGGCCTGGTACGGATCGGCCGGTGGCCGGCTTCTCAAGGCAGGTCCCGGAGCGTGTCCTCCACGGTCTCCCCGGGTTTCCAGGGCCGGCCGAGGCGCTGCTCGATGTACCCCCGAATCAGACGCCGCACGACTTGGGAAGGGGTCTGGTCTTCCTGGGCGCACAGGCGTTCGAAGACCGCTTTTTTGCGCGGATCGATGAGGACGGTCAGCCGGGCCGTCCGTTCTTCGGTAGGCATTGGCTACGCATCATATTTACATTCCTAATGTGTAGGATGATAATAAGATTAACATATGTCAAGTCTGGAATCGACCGAATGGCCGGCTCTTCTTTCCAGGGAGAAGGCCGGAAGTGCATGAAGATTCAAGGTGCTTACAATGGCCGCTGAGGCCGCGGCTGGCCTAGCGTTGGCCGCCTCGCTGGCGGTGGTGTCTGGGTGGATCGCCGTCGGGCTGCTCGGCCTGCTTCGCCCGCACAGCGTGCGCTTCGTCGGGCACCTCCTCTTCCCCCTGGGAGCGGCGGGGGGCTTCGTGCTGTTCGCCGTGGGCTTGAGCGCGATGCACGCTCCCGCCGCAAGCCAGGTGCTGCCCTTGGGCCTGCCCGATCTCCCTTTCCACGTGCGGCTGGACGCCCTGTCCGCTTTTTTCCTGCTGCTCCTGGGCGCCGCGTCCGCGGGCATTTCCCTGTTCTCCGCCGGGTACTTCCGCAGCGGCGAAGGGACCGCCCCGGGGCTACTGTGCCTCCAGTATCACCTGTTCCTCGCCGGCATGGCGCTGGTGGTGATGGCCGACGACGCCTACCTCTTCATGGTGGCGTGGGAGACCATGGCGCTAGCCTCCTACTTTCTGGTCATCTCCCAGCATCGCATCCCCGAGATCCGCCGGGCCGGCTTCCTCTACTTGCTGATCGCCCACGTCGGGGCGATCGCCATCCTGCTCGCCTTCGGCGTGCTGCAGGCGGGCGGGGGAGATTACACCTTCGCCGCCATGCGCGGCATCGCCCATTCCCCGTTCTGGGCTTCCGTGGCGTTCCTGCTGGCGCTTGCGGGTTTCGGCGCCAAGGCGGGCCTCGTGCCGCTGCACGTGTGGCTGCCCGAGGCCCACCCGGCGGCGCCTTCGCCGGTTTCCGCCATGATGAGCGGGGTGATGCTCAAGACCGCCGTTTACGGGCTGCTGCGGGTCGCCTACGATCTGATCGGGATCGAGCTCTGGTGGTGGGGCGTGATTGCCCTTGTCCTCGGGCTGGTGACCATGCTCTACGGCGTGCTGTTCGCCGCGGTGCAGACCGACATGAAGCGGCTGCTCGCCTATTCGTCCATCGAAAATATCGGGGCGATCATTACGGGAGTGGGTCTATCGTTGGTATTCCACGGCTACGGCCTGAGTCTTCTCGCCGCCCTGGCCTTGACCGCCGCCCTCTACCACTGCCTGAACCACGCGCTGTTCAAGAGCCTGTTGTTCCTCGCCACCGGGCATGTCCTGCACGCCACCGGCAGCCGCAACCTGGGCAAGCTGGGCGGGCTCATCCACCGCATGCCGTGGCTCGCGGGCCTCGCCCTGGTGGGGGTGCTGGCCATCGCCTCCCTGCCGCCCCTGAACGGTTTCGTTTCCGAATGGCTCCTGCTGCAGGCCTTCCTCTTCTCCCCGGGGCTTCCCAACACCTATCTCGTCATGCTGATCCCCCTGGCCGCCGCCGCGGTGGTCCTCTCGGCGGCCCTCGGCGCCTACGTGATGGTGAAGTTCTACGGGGTCATCTTCCTCGGCCAGCCGCGGGAGGAGACGCTCAAGGAGGCCCACGACGCGGGCCCGTGGGAGCTGGCCGGGCTTGCCTGGCTGGCCCTGCCGTGCGTGCTGCTCGGCGTCTTCCCGGTGGCGGCCATCGTCGCCTTGAGCCCCGCCGTCGAGGTCCTGGTCCCGGCGAGCCTCGCGCCGAGCGCGGCGGGCGGCAGTTGGTGGTTTCTCACCCCGGTCGCCCCCGAGCGGGCGAGCTACGCCCCGCTCCTGTTCCTGCTGGTCATCCTCCTCGCTGTGGTCCTCACCGTGCTCCTGGTCAAGCGCTTCTATCACGGGCGGCTGCGCCGGACGGACCCCTGGGACTGCGGCTTCCCCGGGCTCAACCCCCGCATGCAGGACACCGCCGAGGGCTTCGGCCAGCCGATCCGCCAGATCTTCGAGGCCTTTTTCCGCACCGAACGCCAGCTCCCCACGGGTTTCGACGAGCGCCCGGTGTACTACCTGAAAGTCGAGGACCGGCTGTGGCACTGGCTGTACCTGCCGGTCGCCCGGGCGGTGGAGCGCTTGTCGGCCCTGATCGGCGTGCTGCAACACGGGCGTATCCATATTTATCTTCTTTACAGCTTCGGCACGCTGCTCCTGCTGCTGCTGTTCGTGCACTGAAGATGAGCTGGCTGGACGCGCTGAGTGCCCTCGCTTCCCAGGCGCTGCAACTGGCGGTGGCGGTCGCCTTAGGGCCCCTCTACCTGGGTTGGGTCAACCAATGGCGGGCTTGGCTGCAAAACCGCAAAGCGCCGCCCCTCGTCCAGCCCTACCGCACCATCGTCAAGCTGTTCCACAAGGATGCGGTCATTGCCGCCAGCGCCTCGCCCCTCTTTCGCTCGGCGCCCTACGTGGTGTTCGGCTGCATGCTGCTCGCCCTGGCCATCGTGCCGATCTTGGCGACCGACCTTCCGTTTGCACCAGCGGCGGACGTGATCGCGCTGGTGGGCGTATTCGCCCTCGCCCGAGTGTTCCTGGCGCTCGCTGCCATGGACATCGGCACGGCTTTCGGCAGCCTCGGCGCGCGGCGGGAGATGCTGGTTTCGTTCTTGGCTGAGCCGGCGCTCCTCATGGTGTTCTTCACCGCCTCCCTCATCTCCCAGTCCACCGGGCTCACCACCATCGTGGAGACGCTGGCGCACCGGGAGTTTGCCATCTACCCGAGCCTCGCCTTCGCCGCGGTGGCGTTCATCATGGTGCTGCTCGCGGAGAACGCCCGCATCCCCGTGGATAACCCAGCCACCCACCTGGAGCTCACCATGATCCACGAGGCCATGGTGCTGGAGTACTCGGCCCGGCATCTGGCGATGATCGAATGGGCCGCTTCCCTCAAGCTCATGGCTTACACCGCCATCGGCATCGCGCTCTTCGTGCCGTGGGGCATCGCACCCGCCGGCCAGTGGCTCCTGGTGCCGGTGGCCCTGGTGGCGTTGGTGGCGAAGCTCGCTCTGGCGGGGTTCGGCCTCGCCCTGATCGAAACCGTGTCGGCTAAGATGCGGGTGTTTCGCGTTCCCGAATACCTGGGGACCGCTTTCCTGCTGGCGGTTTTGGGCATGCTCACCCTGCTGTTGCTCGGAGCCTGAGGCCCATGCCGTCGCTCGCCACCCAACTCATCCACCTGCTGGCGGCGCTGCTGCTCCTGATCGCCTTCGCCATGCTGTCCCAGCGGCGGATCCTGTCGTTGATCCACCTGTTCGCCGCCCAGGGGGCGGTGCTCACCTTGAGCACCCTGGTGGTGGCGGTGTCCACGGAACAAGGGCACCTTTACTGGTCGGCGCTCATCACCCTCGCCCTCAAGGTGCTGCTGCTGCCGTGGATCCTCCACCGGCTGATCCACCGGCTCAACGTCCAGTGGGACGTGGAGACCCTGATCAACATCCCCACCACCATGCTGGTGGGCATCGTCCTGGTGGTGCTAGCCTTCAACCTGGCGCTGCCCATCTCCCAGCTCGCCGGCACCATCACCCGCGGGACCATCGGCATCGCCCTGGCGTGCGTGCTGCTCGCTTTCCTGATGATGATCACCCGGCGCAAGGCGGTGCCCCAGGTGATCGGCTTTCTGGCCATGGAGAACGGCCTCTTCTTCGCCGCCACCAGCGCCACCTACGGCATGCCCATGGTGGTGGAGCTGGGCATCGGCCTCGATATCCTGGTGGCGGTGCTGATCCTGGGCATCTTCTTCTTCCAGATCCGGGAGACCTTCGACAGCCTGGATCTGCGCCACATGGAGCGGCTGCGGGAGCGCTGAAAGGTGGAGATCTTCGCCGTTCTTTCAATTCCGCTCGCCGCCGGCCTGCTGCTGGCGCTGGTGGGCCATCGCCCCTGGGCGGCGGAGGCGAACGCCGCCGCCAGCTTCGCGACTTTGGCCGCCTCCCTTGTCCTCGCCTTCCGGGTGCTGGAAAGCGGCCCCCGGTTCGCCTGGGAGGACGAGCTCTTCGTCGACCCCTTCAACGTGTTCTTGGTGGTGCTCACTGCCTTCGTCGCCTTCACCACTTCCCTTTTCAGCCGGCCCTATATGCGCGTGGAAGAGCGCCACGGCAAGCTCAACCCCGGGCGGCTGCGGCTCTACCACGCCATGTACCAGCTCTTCACCTTCACCATGCTGCTGGCGCTGCTGGCCAACAACATGGGCATCCTGTGGGTGGCGATGGAGGCGGCGACCCTCACCACCGTGCTGCTGGTGTCCCTCTATCGCACGCCGGCGAGCCTGGAGGCGGCGTGGAAGTATTTCATCCTGTGCGGCGTGGGCATTGCCCAGGCCCTGTTCGGTACCGTGCTCCTGTACTTCGCCGCCGAGCGGGTGATCGGCGGGCAGGGGGAGGTGACCCTCCTGTGGACCCACCTGGACGCCATGAAGGCGGGGCTCGAGCCCACCGTGCTCTCCCTGGCGTTCGTGTTCCTGCTGGTAGGTTACGGCACCAAGGTAGGCCTGGTGCCGGTGCACAACTGGCTGCCGGACGCCCACGCGGAGGGGCCCACGCCCATCTCCGCCGTGCTCTCCGGGCTGCTGCTCAACGTGGCCCTGTACGCGGTCGTCCGCTGCAAGGTGCTGGTGGACGGGGCCCTCGAGAGCGGTTTCGCCGGTGCCCTGATGATGGGTTTCGGGCTGCTGTCCGTGGTGGTGGCGGCTTTTTTCCTGTCGCGGCAGAAGGACATCAAGCGCCTGTTCGCCTATTCCTCCATCGAGCACATGGGGCTCATGACCTTCGCCTTCGGCATGGGCGGGCCGGTGGCCAGCTTCGCCGGCCTGCTGCACATGACCGTGCACTCCCTCACCAAGTCTGCCATCTTCTTCGCGGTCGGCCATGCGGCCCAGAAGGCGGGCACGCAAGTGATGGACGAGATCCGGGGGCTCCTGCAGGTGAGCCCCACCGTGGGCTGGGGCCTGGCGATCGGCAGCCTCGCCATCGTGGGCCTGCCGCCCTTCGGCGTGTTCGCGAGCGAGTTCCTGATCCTCACCACCGCCATGCGCGAGCACCCCTGGGCGACGCCCTTCCTGCTGATGGGCCTGGGGATCGCCTTCGCCTCGATATTCGGCCGGGTGCAACCGATGGTGTTCGGCGAGACCACTGCCCGGCGGCTGCCCCACCCGCCGGCGATCGCGCCGGTGTTCGTGCACCTCGCCCTGGTGCTGATGCTGGGGCTGTACATCCCGCCCTTCCTCGCCGCCTGGTACAGGGAAGCGGCGGCCATGATCGGCGGGGCAGGATGAGGGAGCGCAGGACGAGATGCCCTTCGCCCGCTTGAACGCCGTTCCCCTCGCCGCGCCTTACCCCGGCTGGCACGCCCAGGTGGACGAGGCGCAATGGCGCGGGGCCATGGAGCGCGCCCGCGCCGCCGGCGGGCGGCTGGTGGCGCTGTGGGGATCGGACGAGCGGTCCCGCTCGGGCGGCTTCGCGGTGCACGCGGCCTTGCTGGTTCCCGACGGGCTGCTCATCCTCAGCCTGCCCCTGGCGGAGACGCCGCCCCGCTATCCGGACGTATCCCGCATCTTCCCGGCGGCCGGCCGCATGCAGCGGGCGGTGCACGACCTGCTGGGGATCGCTGCGGACGGCGCTGCGGATACGCGTCCCTGGCTGAGGCATGGCGCCTGGCCCGAGCGGGCGTACCCGCTGCGCAAGGACTTTCCGCTGGGCGCTCAGCATGCCGGCGAACCCGACGACTATCCCTTCGTGCGGGTGGAAGGGGACGGGGTGCACGAGATCCCGGTGGGACCGGTGCACGCCGGCACCATCGAGCCCGGCCATTTCCGTTTCTCCGTGGTGGGGGAGAAGGTCCTCAAGCTGGAGGAGCGGCTCGGCTACAAGCACAAGGCGATCGAAAAGCTGTTCGAGGGGAAGACCGTGGAGGAAGGCGCACGGCTCGCCGCCCGGGTATCGGGGGACGCCACGGTCGCCTACGGCTGGGCCTACGCCATGGCGGCGGAATGCGCCGCCCGGGTGGAAATCCCGGCCCGGGCGGCCTGGCTGCGGGGGCTCGCCCTGGAGCTGGAGCGCATCGCTAACCACCTGGGCGACCTGGGCTATCTGGGCAACGACGTGGCGCTCGCTTTCGGCTTCGCCCAGTTCTGGCGGCTGAAGGAGGATTTGCTGCGCTTGAACGCCGAGCTCTTCGGCCACCGTTATCTCATGGACCTGGTGGTCCCGGGCGGGGTCGCCCGGGACCTACCCCTCAAAGGCCCGGGGAGGCTCCTCGCGCTGTGCGAGCGGCTGGAAGCGGAGGTGGACAGCCTGCGCTCGATCTACGACGAGCACCCGGGGGTGCAGGACCGCTACATCGCTTGCGGGCGGGTGCCGCCTGCCCTGGCCGAGCAACTGGGGGCCACCGGCCTGGTCGCCCGGGCGAGCGGGCTGGCATGGGACCTGCGGGTGCGGTTTCCCGTGCCGCCCTACGATCTCCTGGAGGTGCAGATGGCGACCCACCGCAACGGCGACGTGGCCGCCCGGGTGGCGGTGCGCTTCGAAGAGGTGCGGGAATCCCTGCGGCTCGTGCGCGAGCTGCTGGAAAACGTGCCCGGCGGGCCGGTACGGGAGCATCTCGGCGTCCTCGAGGCGGACGCCTTCGGCGCGGGCTGGGTGGAGGGCTGGCGCGGGGAGGTGCTGGTGGCCCTGCACCTGGGCGAGAACGGTCGTATCCATCGCTGCCATCCCCACGATCCCTCGTGGCAGAACTGGCCGGTGCTGGAGCACGCGGTGCTGGGCAACATTGTCCCCGACTTTCCCCTGATCAACAAAAGCTTCAATTTGAGCTATAGCGGGCATGACCTTTGAACACCCGCAGACACGGGGCAAGCCATGTATCGGATACTGAAAAAGATCGCCGTGACAGGCATCATCACCGAACCGCCGCCGGAGCCGGATGAGAAACTCAGGCTGGCGCGCCAGGCCCTCTTCGACGCGGCGTGGGAAGTGGTGGGCCGCTCGCTTGCCATCCGCCACGTGGACGCGGGCTCTTGCAATGGCTGCGAGCTGGAAATCCACGCCCTCAACAGCCCCTACTACATGCTGGAAGGATTGGGCATCCGTTTCGTAGCGAGCCCGCGGCATGCGGACCTGCTGCTGGTGACCGGGCCGGTGTCGAAACACATGGAGCAGGCTCTCCAGCGCACTTACGAGGCCATGCCCGAGCCGAAGCGGGTGGTGGCGGTGGGAGACTGCGGATCGAACGGCGGCGTCTTCGGCGAAAGCTACGCGAGCCGCGGGCGGGTCTCCAACGTGATCCCGGTGGACGTGGCGGTGCCCGGCTGCCCGCCCACGCCGGTGGCCCTGCTCCAGGGCCTGTTGACGGCGTTGCGCCGCCCTATGCCCCAGACCGCTTTCGAAGCAAGAAGGGAGGATCAGGCTTGAAAATCATCAAGACGGTTTCAGCGCTCGCCGCGGCATTTGCCGCGCTCGCTGCGGGCTCCGTTTCGGCCGAGACGAAAACGCCGCGGCAGGCCCAGGCCCTGGGACGCTACGAGCTGATGCTGATCAAGGACGCCGACGGCAAGGACGCCCTGGTGCGCATGGACAAGGAGTCCGGTGCCACCTGGGTCATGCGCTACGGAGAATATCCGCCGGCGCCGAAGGGGCCGATCCACTACTGGATGAGCGTGCCCTGCGTGCGTGGCGACAGCCTCACCCGGTGCTGATCGCCCCTACCACTCGTAACCTAGTCCCAGCAGCAGCGTCTGGTCCGTGCTCTTGCGTCCTGGCGCGGGATCGTGGTCCCAATCCAGGTTGAGCTGGGCGGTGGCGTTCAGGCCACCCGCCAGCGGCCAGCGCAGGCCAGTCTTGGTGCGCACCACGAGGTCGCCAGCGTCCTCGAGGCTCCCGTCTCCGTCTTGCACGTGGAATAGGGTCATGGGACCGCCCCAGAGCTTGTGCTCGAAGCGGATGAGCCAGCCCGCTGCCGGATAGCTTTCGTCGTCCGTGGCGATCCGGTCTACGTTCACGTGGTTCAGGCCGCCTTGGATCGACAAACGGGTGGTTTCAGTCTCGAACACTTGGTAACCGTAGCCGCCGCCGAAGGTGGAGCGCAGCTTCAGGTCTTTGAATTCGTCATGCTCGAAGGTTGCGCGGGTGTAGAGGAACTGGCGCGGGCGGAAGAACCAGTCGAAGCTGGTGTGCCCCCGCCAGTTGGACGCCGAGGTGCGTCCGTCGTCTTTTTCCTGGTTGGCGTCGCCACCTAGGATATAGCGATAGCGCTTGGCTTGCAGCGTCATCTCGGTTTCCCCGTTGAGCCGCTCCGTGTCCGTATTGCCGCTCGTCTGGGCGGCGGCCAGCTGCACGCGCCCCTTGAAGGTCACGCCCCGTCCAGACTGCTCCGGGGACGGGTTGATGTAGGCGATGCGCTCCAGGGGCATGCCGCGGGCGACCGGGGTATCCTGTCCCTCCAAGGCGACGCGGGATTGCCCGGCGGCCTCGAGCCGTGCTTTCAGGTAGACATCGTCGGTGAGGAGGACTTCCACCGGCTGGTCGGTGGAGATGCCCTCCACCTGGGACCACTGCAGCCGGATCTCGCCGGCATAGTCAGTGCGCAGAATGAGGGTATCATCCGCCTTGCGCACAATGGTACCGGTCAGCCGGTCACCGTTTTTCATCCGGACCTCGTCCGCCCGCGCCGAGGTGACCGTGGCCAGACAGAGGGAGGTCAAAAAACAAGCCGATGCGCGCTTCGTCAAAGAATGCATATTCCTCCACTCTTGTCCAAAACAGCTTATGACAGCGGGCCATCCGAGGTGTAGGGTATGGGTGAATCGCCAAACCCACCTGTACCCGACCGAAGGAGGCCCGTTGTGAGCGCATCATGCAGCATGTTCAGTCACATACTCAAGCTGATTCCGCGCTATCCGAGTTCGAGCGCATGGTCAAGGGAGCCGGCTCCGAACGTGCTGCGAAGGGTTTGTCGAGCTGGAGTCAGTTCGTGGCGATGATGTTCTGCCAGTTGGGCCGCGCCCCCTCGCTGCGGGAGCTCGAAGGTGGGCTGAAGAGCTGCGAAGGCAAGCTCGCCCACCTGGGCATCGAGGCGCCGGCGCGCTCCTCGCTGTTCTACGCCAATGGACATCGCCCCTGGGAGCTGTACGAGAAGGTCTTCTACGCATTGTTCGAGCGGGTGGCTGCCCAGTTCGTCGGCAAGAAGAAGTTCCGCTTCAAGAGCAAGCTGGTGAGCCTGAACTCGACGGTCATCGATCTGTGCCTGTCGATGTTCGACTGGCGAGGTTCCGCCGCTACCCAAGGGGGCGGTCAAGCCGCATCTGGTGCTCGACCACGACGGCTGTCTGCTCACCTACGGGATCATCACCGAGGCAGCCGTCCATGACGTCAAGGTCGCCTGGCGCATTCCCTTCCCGGCTGGCACCATCGTGGTCGATGACCGGGGCTACAACGACTATCGCCTCTTCGCCTACTGGACGGATTCGGCAGTCTTTTTCGTCACCCGCATGAAAGACAACGCCCAGTACGAGGTGGTCGAGGAACGACCCGTCCCGCAGAATCGCAACATCTTCAAGGATCAGAGCATCCGGCTCACCGGCGTGGGCGCCCAGGACAAGTGCCCCCACCTGCTGCGCCGGGTGGAAGCCGTGTGCGAGGACACCGGCGAGCGGCTCGTGTTCCTGACGAACCATCACGGCCTGGGCGCTTGCACCATCGCCGCCATCTACAAGGATCGCTGGCAGGTGGAACTCTTTTTCAAGGCGCTCAAGCAAAACCTGAGACTCAAGACCTTCGTCGGCACCTCGGCCAACGCGGTGAGAATCCAGATCTGGACGGCGCTGATTGCCATGTTGCTGCTGCGCTACCTCCAGCTGATCTCCCGCTTCGGCTGGAGTCTGTCCAATCTGGTGGCGCTGCCGCGCATGAATCTCTTCACCCATCGCGACCTGCGCACCTGGTTGAACGAGCCCTTCGCCGCGCCGCCCAATCTTCAGGCGCAGCCACAAGCGGCGCTCGCCTTCGCCTGATCTTGGACAGCACAAGGAGGCCCGATCTTATTGAGAATTACATAATCTCGTGACATCAGAACAGCTCAGCCTGTTTCCAGAAGGCGGCGATGAGCGAAGTGCGTCGCTGTGCCGATTGGAGCTTGCCGCGTGCGGTGATGGCAAGGTCGGCAATGGAGTTGGGGCAGTAATTCGCCAGGGCGTGGCGCTTGAGCCAGGCCCACAGGTATTCGACCGGATTGAGCTCCGGCGCATAAGGCGGCAGGAAGGCCAGTTCGATCTTGCCCGCCAGGCCATCGACGTAGTCCCGTACCAAGCGGGAACGATGGGCCTTGAGACCATCCCAGATGATCAACAACCGCTGTCCGATCTGTTTGACGAGCGCCTTGAGGAACTCGACGATCTGCGGACCCTTGATCGATCCCTCGTGCAGGCGGAAGTAGGCATTGGTACGGCTCACCCCGGCAATCATCGACAACTGCTTCCAGTTGAAATGGAACTGGATCACCGGCGTCTGCCCCTTGGGCGCCCAGGTGCGAACGCGTGTGGGACGCTCCGACAGCCCCGACTCGTCGATGAAGACGATTACGCGGCCTTCCCGCTGGGCTTTTTTTTGAGCCGAGGCCAAGTGCGCCTCTTCCAGTGCGCCACGGCTTCCTCGTCGCGCTCGATGGCGCGCTTCTCCGGCTTCTGGCTGGAAAAGCCCATGGCGCCCAGAATGCGCCAGACTTGGACCTCGCTGTATCGGATGCCAAAGCGCTTCTCGATCAGCAGGCGCACCCGCTTGAGCGTCCACAAATCGGTGCCGTATCCGCAGGCTACAGGCCCGGCCAGCAAGGCTTCGCGCAGCTCTTCGACCTGCTCGGCGGACATTCGCGACGGGCGTCCGCCCTTGCTCATCATGCACAGCCCATCGATGCCTTTCTCCTGCAATACGCCCAGCCAGCGATATACGGTCTGCCGGGGTGCGCCAACCGCCCTCGCCACTTCCGCAGGCTTCTTGCCCTTCATCAGCAACCGGCCCGCACGCACCCGCCGTTTTGCCGCCTCGTCCATCTTGACCGCCATGCTCCCTCCTCGATGCAATCGCAACATCGATATAACGCATCAGGGAGAAAAAGGTTGTCATGAGGTTACGTAATTCTCAATAGAATCTCGTCGTAACTCGTCCAGAACCCGCGTCAGATCAAGGGGGCACCCTCGCGGTTTCGGCTGCTTTGGACAGCAGTGTTGATTGACCTCAATTCAAATCGACACATAAAATGTATGTCGTCTATGGAATGGCGACAAGCATCCAGAAAATCCAGGTTTTTTGCGCGAGGATCAGAAGGCTGCGCTGAAATCCATCGCTGCGCGCACAGGGCAGAAGCAGTCCGATCTGATCCGGAAGAGCGTCGATCTTCTGATTGACAGGGCGCAGCGCCAGGATGTCGACTGGCGGGAAGCGACGCGCGCGGTCGCGGGAATGTGGAAAGATCGGACGGACCTCGAAAACCTGAGCCAAGAGATTCGCGCTGCGGCCAAGCGGCGATTTGGGTCCGTTTACGAGCGGGCTTGATGCTTCTGGACACCTGTATCGTAATCGACGTGTTGCGCGGGCGAGAGGTGGCGCTAGCGTTCGTGAACGGTTTGCCCGAAGCGCCATCGCTGTCGGCGATCACGGCAACGGGGCTCATCGCAGGTGTCCGCAATGCGCGGGAGCGCCGGCAGATAGAGCGGCTTCTGGAAGTATATAAAATCCATGACATCGGGCTGGAGACAGCAAGTCTCGCCGGCGACTATGTTCGCCAATACGGGCCAAGCCACGGCGTTGATCCGATCGATGCGCTCATTGCCGCGACGGCGAAGAGCGCTAATCTGCAACTAGCAACCCTCAATCTGAAGCATTTTCCCATGCTCAAGGGGTTGAAGCGCCCGTACCGGCCATAGTTTTTCTGGGAATGGCGATCGCCTGCCATTTCGAGGTTCGAAAGCGGCGTCCGGGACCATGACGCAAACGCAGGCCCTCGCGCGCTTTGTCCGCGCCCATCCTCGGCTGCTGGTGCTGACCGGCGCGGGGGTAAGCACCGCCTCCGGCATTCCGGACTACCGGGACGTGGAAGGCCAATGGAAGCGCACGCCACCCTTGAGCCACCAGGAATTCCTGCGCTCCGAGCTGGCCCGCCGACGCTACTGGGCGCGGAGCCTGATCGGCTGGCCCCGCGTCGCAGCCGCCCGACCCAACGCCGCCCACCGGGCCCTCGCCCGCCTGGAATCGGCCGGATGCGTGCACACCCTGCTCACCCAGAACGTGGACGGCCTGCACCAGCGGGCCGGCAGCCGAGGGGTCATCGAGCTGCACGGCAGCCTCGAGCGGGTTCTTTGCCTCGACTGCGGCGAGGTGCTCCCGCGAGCCGCTGTCCAGCGCATACTGGAGGCGCAGAACCCGGCGTTCTTGTCCCTATCGGCCGGGCTGGCTCCGGATGGCGACGCCGACGTGGCGCTTGCCGATTTGGACGATTTTCGCGTCCCCGAGTGCCTCCGCTGCGGCGGCCTGCTCAAGCCGGACGTGGTGTTTTTCGGCGCCGGCGTGCCCCCGGCGCGGGTGGACGCCGCCCTTCAGGCGCTAGCCTCCGCCGACGCGCTGCTGGTGGTGGGCTCTTCCCTCATGGTCTATTCGGGCTACCGGTTCTGTCTCGCCGCCCGGGAAATGGGAAAACCCGTCGCCGCCATCAACCTGGGGCGCACCCGGGCCGACGAACTTCTACAACTGAAGATCGTGGCGCCGTGCGCGGTCGTTCTCGCGGAGCTGGCCCGGGCCTTGTTCCAAGCGCGGGCGGAGTTGTAGAGTGCGCACCGGTGCACCGCTCGGTAGCGCCGGTGCGTTTCGCTTCGCTCTATGCACCCTACCGCTCGCCCTGTGCAATAAAGAGCACACCAGGGTCGAGCATCGTCAGGCGTTTTGGGTCGCTCGGTTGTTAATCCGATGCTCGAATCGGAGGTGAGCCATGAAAGAACGGGAAGTAGCGGTGGTGGTGGGTGTGGGCCCGGGCCTGGGCTGGGCTCTGGTCAAGCGCTTCGCCGCGGCGGGGATGCAGGTGGCCATGGCGGCGCGCGGCAAGGAAAGGCTCGAGGCGTTGCTCCAGCGCGAGCCGCTCACTGGCGTGCGAAGCTACCCGTGCGATGCCACCGACGCGGGGGCCGTGGCGGCCCTCTTCGACCAGGTCGAAAGGGAGCTCGGCCCGCCCGACCTGGTGGTGTTCAACGTCGGCGCCTATCGGCCGGGCGGGATACTGGAGATCGATCCGGCGGACTTCGAGCGCTGCTGGCGCATCGGCTGCCTCGGCGGCTTCCTGGTGGGCCAGGCGGCCGCCCGGGGGATGGTGGAGCGGGGCCGGGGCACGATCCTTTTTACAGGGGCGACCGCGTCGCTACGCGGAAGCAGCGGTTTCGCCAACCTGGCGGTGCCCAAGTTCGGCCTGCGGGCCCTGGCCCAGAGCATGGCCCGGGAGCTGGGGCCCAAGGGCATCCACGTGGCCCACGTGGTGATCGACGGCCAGATCCGCTCCGAGCGCTACGAGCATCTGCTGGCCCAGCGCGGTCCAGACGCCCTGCTAGAGCCGGAGGCGATCGCCGAGGCCTACTACCAGTTGCACCGGCAGCCACGCAGCGCCTGGACTCAGGAACTCGACCTTCGGCCTTGGGTCGAGCGGTTTTGAGCCCGCCACGGAATGAAAGGGCCGCGCTGGACATGATGACGTGAAAAAGGGAGAACCCATGACCGATCCGACCCTTCGCATACTCGGCATCTCCGGCAGCCTCCGGGCCCGATCCTACAACACGGCGGCGCTCAATGCAGCGGCGGAGCTTCTGCCCGCCGGCGCCCGCATGGAATTCGCCGAGATCGGAGACCTGCCCCTCTACAACGAAGATGTGAAGGAAAAAGGTTTCCCACCACCGGCGGCGCGGCTGCGGGAGCAGATCCGGGCGGCGGACGCGCTGCTCATCGTCACCCCCGAGTACAACTATTCGGTGCCGGGCGTGCTCAAGAACGCCATCGACTGGGCCTCCCGTCCGCCGGAGCAGCCGTTCAACGAAAAGCCCATCGCCATCATGGGAGCGAGCCCCGGCATGCTGGGCAGCGCCCGGGCCCAGTACCACCTGCGGCAATGCTTCATTTATCTCAACGCCCACATCCTCAACAGGCCGGAGGTGATGATCTCCCAGGCGCCGAGCCGCTTCGACGAGAACGGCGCGCTCAAAGACGAATCGACCCGGGAACTCATCCGACAGCTCCTGGCGGCGCTGGTGGATTGGACGCGCCGGCTGCGCCGATGACGAAGGATGCGTGGAGCGCAACGCACCGGGTTGGCTTTGAACGGCGCGCTGAAGCGCAATTTTTCCAGACCCTTCAGCCACGGATGAAGAGACCACCCCGGTCCTTATCCGTGGAAATCCGTGCCCGTTCGTGGCTCGCTTTTGCTTAAAGATATGCGTGTCATGGTCCGCATCGAATCGCTGCGCATCGGCCGCGTCCAGCCCCTGGGCGAGGACGGTACCCTGAGCGCCATCGACAAGCGGGAGGTTCCCGGACCGCTGCGAGTGACCTGGACCGGGCTCGTGGGGGACGAGCACGCCAACGCCAAGCACCACGGCGGTCCGGAAAAGGCGCTGCATCACTATCCCCGGGATCACTATCGGGTCTGGCGCGAGGAGCAGCCCCACCTCGCGCCGCGACTCGCCAAGCCGGGGGCCTTCGGCGAGAACGTTTCCACCCTCGGGATCACGGAAGCCGACGTGTGCGTGGGCGACGTGTACCGGATGGGCACGGCGCTCGTCCAGGTCTCCCAGGGCCGGCAGCCGTGCCGCAACCTGAACCTGCGCTTCGGCGAGCCGCGCATGGTGGCGCTGGTGTTGGAATCCCTGCGGGCGGGCTGGTACTACCGGGTGCTGGAGGAAGGATGGGTGCGCTGCGGCGACCCGATCGTGGGGGTGGAACGGCCCTGCCCCCAGTGGTCCGTGCTCCGGGTGTTGCGGGCGCTGTTCGCCCGGGACGCCGACCGCGAGGCGCTCGCCGCCCTGGCGCAGCTTCCCGAGCTCTCGCCCGGTTGGCGGGAGCGGGCGGCGCGGCGATTCGCCGCATGGGTCAATGAAGGGCGCTCTTGATGGGCCTGGTACTCGATAGCAGCGCTACCGTGGTCTGTTTTGCCCCCGATGAGCGACCCCCAAGGCGGTTACCGAAGCTATTGGCTACGGAGGACCCGATCGTTCCTGCGATCCGACTGGAGGAAGTATTGAGCGCCTTGCTGATGATGGTGCGGCGCGGCCCCATTTCCTCGTCCGAGGCCATGGCGCGAATCCAGGACCTCGGTGCGCTGGGAACCGCCATCGACGAGCCCGATTACGGGCGTACCGCGCGCGTGGTCTACCCCTCGCCGAGCGCTACGGCCTGACCGTTTACCATGCCGCCTATCTGGAACTGGCCATGCGCCGGGGACGCGCCGCTGGCGACCCTCGACGAGGCTCTGATCCGGGCGGCGAGGAAGGCGAAGGTCGGGCTGGTCCGGTGAACCGACCAGGGCGGGGCCTCAGCGCTCCGTCCGCGGATCCGGCACGTGGGTGAAGGCGATGCGCATGGGGGCGGCCTCCAGCGCCCCGTGAGCGCCGCCCAAGTAGACCGCGTTTCTGCCGAAGCGGGCATTCAGCCGGTCCACGATCTCGAAGAGCCGCCCCCGGGCGGCGGCCTCGGCGAAGAGTTCCAGGGACTGTCCGCGCGCTTCGGACAGATGAGTCAGAGTGACCCCCACCCCCAGCAAGGGCGGCCGGCGGCGCGGCCGCTTGTCCCACAGCTCCCCCATCGCTTGCGCCAAGGCCAAGGTGTCCTGGGTCGCTTCCAGCCGCCGCCGGCAGTACCAGCGCCCCCCGTCCAGGTAGCGGAGCTGCAACCCTATCCCGCCGGCGAAATAACCCAGGTGGCGCAGCCGCCAGGCGGCCTTCTGCAACAGCCGGTGCAGCACCGCAGCAGCAGCCTCGTCCTTCCGCAGGTCGGGGGGCAGAACATGGGAGTGGCCGATGCTTGCGCGTGCCGTCTCGGGTTCCGGGACCGTCTCGCCCCGCAGTCGGGCGTACATCCGCTCTCCCTCCACGCCGCCCCAGGCCTGGCGCAGGGTCGCGGCGCTCGCCGCGTACAGATCCTCCACGGTGCGGATTCCCGCCGCCGCGAGCCGCACCAGCATGCGCGGCCCGACGCCGTTCAGCTCGCCGAGCTGGAGCCGGTACAGGGCTTGCGGCAGGTCCTTCTCCTGGATCACCGTAAGGCCATCGGGCTTGTCCATCTTGGAGGCGGTCTTGGCCAGGAAGCGGTTGGGGGCGATACCGATGGAGCAGGTGAGGGCTTCCCCCACCTCCCGAACGGCAGCCTTGATTCTGCCCGCGATTTCCCGGGCGCGATCGGGCGCGCACCAGCTCCCGGTCAGCGTGCAGGCCATCTCGTCGATGGAGAGCACCGCATCTACCGGGATACAGGACTCCACCGCCTGCACCAGCCGATGATGGATCTCGATGTAGCGCTCGTGGCGGGCGGGCCGCAGCACGAGGCCCGGGCAGAGTCGCTTCGCCTCGGCCACCCGGGTGCCGGTCTTGATCCCGTGGCGCTTGGCCGCATAGCTCACGGCGATGCAGCAGGTAGTGTCCGCCATTACCGGCACCACCGCCACCGGCCGGCCCCGCAGCGCCGGGTCGTCCTGCTGCTCCACGGAGGCGAAGTAGGCGTCGAAGTCGACGAACAGGGCGCGCAGGGGCATGGCTTGGCTCCGGACCGTCTCTTTTCTGTATATTTATACAGAAACGCGGCTTGGGCAAGCCCGCCCTGGGCCGCGGCTGGAAGGACGGGTCGGGGGCAGTTTCCAGGCTTGAGAGTCGTCGTCCCGGAAGATAGGATCGAAGATCGAGAGGCGTTTTCCCGATGGGCTGCTGTCGACACGAAGGGTGCGGGACCGGGCGGCTCACCCGCCGCCAGGCGGCGGTGTTGAAGCGTTTGCTGGGGATCAACGGCGCCATGTTCGTCGTGGAGCTGGCGGCGGGACTGGCGGCCGGGTCGGTGGCCCTTCTCGCCGACTCCCTGGACATGCTGGGGGACGCCCTGGTTTACGGGGTGAGCCTGCTGGCGGTGACCCGGGGCGAGCGCTGGAAGGCGGGCGCGGCCCTCTTCAAGGGAGCGGTGATGGCGGGCTTCGGCCTGTTCGTCCTGGTCAAGGCGGTCCACGGGATGCTGATCCCCGAGCTTCCCGAGGTGTCCCTGATGGGCAGCGTGGGGCTGCTCGCCCTGGCGGCCAACGGCCTCTGCCTGGCGCTCCTGTGGCGCCACCGGGGGGACGACGTCAACATGCGCTCGGCGTGGCTGTGCTCCCGCAACGACATCGTCGCCAACGTTTCGGTCCTGGGAGCCGCCGGCGCGGTGCTCGTCTTCGGCTCCGCCTGGCCCGACATCGCGGTGGGCCTGGCCCTGGCGGCCCTGTGGCTCGCCTCGTCCCTGGGGGTGATGCGCAGCGCCTCCCGGGCGCTGGCGGCGGCGCGGGTGTAGTTCCTTCTCCTCAGCCGGCGCGCCGCAGGGCTGCCTTTCCGGCGAACCGGGCGGCGGGTCCCAGGGCGGCTTCGATGCGCAAGCCCTCGTTCCACTTGGCCATGCGCTCGGAGCGGGAGAAGGCGCCCACTTTGAGCTGGCCGGCGTCCCAGCCCACGGCGAGATGGACGATGGTCACGTCCTCGGTCTCCCCGGAACGGGCCGAGATGATGGTGCCGAAGCCGGAGCGCTTCGCTGTCTCCAGGGCCGCCCGGGCCGCCGTCACCGTGCCGGCCTGGTTGGGCTTGATGAGGACCGCGTTGCAGGTCTTTTCCCGCGCGGCGGTTTCCACCCGCTCGGCGCTGGTGACCAGGTAGTCGTCCCCCACCACCTGCACCCGGTTGCCCGCCGCCCGGGTGAAGGCCATCATGCCAAGGGCATCGTCCTCGGCCAGAGGGTCCTCCACCGAGACGATGGGATAGCGGTCGATCCAGCCGAGGAGCAGCTCGATCATGCCATCACGGTCCCGTTCCCACCGGTCCAGGGCGAGCCGGTAGTGGCCCTTGGCGCCGAACTGGGAGGCGGCCACGTCCAGGGCGATGGCCACCTCGTCCCCGGGGGTGAAACCGGCCGCCTCGATCGCCCGGGTAAGTGTCTCTAGCGCCTGTTCGTTGGAGTCGAAGGCGGGCCAGTAGCCGCCTTCGTCCGCGACCCCCTGGAGCCGGCCCGCTTCCGCCATAAGCTGCCCCGCCGCCCGATACACTTCCGCCGTCATCTCCAGCGCCTGGGCGTAGGTCCCGGCCCCCAGCGCCACCACCATGAAGTCCTGCACGTCCACCCGGCGGCCCGCGTGGGCCCCGCCGCCGAAGATTTGGATCTGGGGAAGGGGCAGGCGCACCGGCTCGCCTTCCGCCAGGTAGCGCCACAGGGGCTCCCCGTGGGCGGTGGCCGCGGCGTGGAGCACCGCCATGGACACCGCGATGGCGGCATTGCCGCCCAGGCGGGCGAAGTGGGGGCCGCCGTCCAGGCGGGCGAGCTCCCCGTCGATCTCCGCCTGCGCCGCCGCGTCCCGGCCCAGCAGGGCCTGGGCGATGGGGCCCTCCACGTGGGCCACCGCCTGCATTACGTCCAGGCCGCCGAAGCGGGGACCGCCGTCCCGCAGGTCCACCGCCTCCCGGGTGCCTCGGGAGGCGCCGGCCGGGGCGATGGCCCGCCCCGTCGCGCCGCAGGCGAGGTGCACTTCCGCTTCCACGGTAGGGCGCCCGCGGGAGTCCCACACCCGGCGGGCTTGCAGGCGGGTGATGGTGGTGTCGGTCATGATCGATCCGGGGGCGGCGCCGGATTGAAATCGCAGCCGGCTTGTTCCTCCGCCCGGATGGAAAAGTTTGCGCGTCCCGGGGCGAGCTCGGCCGTCCAGGCGTCCCGTATTTCTCTCAAGCGGCGCGCGGGCCGGAAGAAAAACGAGCGGGCCACGCGCCGCACCCGGGCCTTGTCCCTCTCCTCGGTCACATATTCCACGGGGGACTTCCCGTCCACCCGGGCGAGAAACAACGCCGGCAGGAGCTGGGCGGCCCGGGACTCCAGCTCGCTTCGCGGTTCCCAGGTGACGCCACGAAGATAGGCGTCCGCCAGGGCATCGAAGCAGGCGAGGTAGCGGTCCCGCCACTTACGCCGCCACAGGCACTTGAGGAGCAGGTGGTTCAGGCAGAAGGCGAGATCGAAGGCCGGGTCGCCGTACCAGGCGCATTCCGCGTCGAGAAAGACCGGTCCCTTGGGACCCACCAGGATGTTCTTGGGGCTCACGTCTCCGTGCACCAGGGTCCGCCGGGTCACGGCGGTCGCTTCGGCCAGCTCGGTGAGGGCGCAGCCAATGTCAGGGTGCCGCTGCGCCGTGGCGACGAGATAGGGCTCCAGGCGGATCGGGAAAAAGATGTGATCGGTGGCGAAGCGCCGGGCGATCTCCCCGTCCCCCGCCGTCGCGGCGTGGATCGCCACCAGGCGGCGGGCCACTTCCCGCGCGGTGGTTTCTTCGATCACGCCGTCGCGAAGCTGCGCCTTCCACACCGGATGGATCGCCGGGTCCAGGTATTCCATGGCGAAGGCGCCGCTTTCCTCATCGCGCCCGAAAAGCTGCGGTACTGCCTCGGGAACGATTTTCGCCGCCACCTGCATCCACTCGTATTCCCAGCGGTTGCGCTCCACCGGGGCGAGCCACTCGGCCGCTGTCTTGAGCCTGGGGAGCGCCCGCTTGATGCACGCGGGGCCGGCGGGCAGATCGACCCGATAGATGTCCGAGGACACGCCCCCGCCCAGGGGGACGAGGGGCGGGCGCTCGCCGGGCCCCATGAGCCCCATGCGCACCAGGGCGGCATGGATCGCGTCCTGGGACGGCGCGGCTCGAAGGGGAGCGTCCGGATGCATGGCCGTCAGCGGCTGAGGTCGGGGCCGGGACAGGGATGGGTGCAAGACCAAGATAACCGACGACCCCGCACTCAACAAGCCCGGAATGCTTCCTCACGGCTGTTGCCGATCCCCAACGCTCTAACCCCTTCGATTCTTTCGCCTTTGCCTTGGAGAAGGGAAAAGCTGTTGCTTCGCAGCGACAACCGGACCCCCATGTCCCCCGGAACCCGGGATCGTGAAGCGCCTGGAGCAGGAGATTTATCTTTGAATCGACAGGGTTTCCGTCCCCTGGGCACGGCGCTTGCACGAGGCACGGTACGGGGCCGTTGCCACGTTCCGCCTTAGCGCAACGCGGGATGGCCGGGGTTTACAACGCCAAGGTCAATGGAGGCCTTTATGAAGACCCTGTCGAAGCTTGTTGCCGTGTCAGCGGTTGCCCTGCTGCTTTCCGCTTGCGGAAAGCAAGAGGAAACCGCCACCACGGGCGAGGCCGCGACGCCGCCCGCCGAGTCCTCGGGTCAGGGAACCGGCGTTGCCGGATTGCCCCCGTCAACCCCGTCCGCCCAGGACAGCCCGGCGGGTGGCGGAACTCCCCCCGAATACGGCGGTGGTACCCCGTCCGCAGGCGGGACGGTTTCGTCCTCGGGCGGCGCCATGACCCCCGAGCAGGAGAAAGAGAGGAGCGAGGTCAAGTAACTTTTCGCCCCGCCCTCGCTTTTCGGAAGCGCCTATCCGCATTCCAGGCGAATGCGGGTGCGGGAGCCCTCAGGCCGGGCCTCCCAGCGTAGCGGCAGGAACTGCTGGAGCAGCCAGAGGGCGGTGGCCGCGTGGGCGGTGAGGGCCCGGGCGTAGAAGCTGGAGATCCCGCCCGCGAGGGCCAGGTACACGAGCACCTGGTCCGAGGCGTGCAGGTCCAGCGTTGCCCCGCAGGCGAGCTCCTGGATGAGCGCTTGTGCGGCCGTGCTTCCCAGCCGCTCGGCAGGCACGCCCCGCTGGGCGACGGCGGAGGCGCCGAGCCGCGTATGGGCGGTTTCTGCTACCAACACCAGGGCGCCACCGGAGCCCAGGGCTTCTTCCGCGCCCAAGAGCTTCTCCTCCAGCTCCACCGGCTGTCCCAACTGGGGGCCCAACTGGGCCCGGGCGGCGCGGTCCATGCGCTCCAGCACGTGCCGGGGAAGCCCGGCCACATGGGCGTAGCCGCGCAGCGCCTGCAGCGGTCCCGGCCCCTCGAGGACCAGGAACCCGAGACGACCCGGGCGCACCTCCACCGCCACTTCGCCGCCTCCGCGCGGGTAATAGCCTCGCCGCAGGCACTCTACCTTCGCCTCGACGCCCAACGCCCCTAGAATGGGAAGCAGCACCCAGCGCAGGTAGTCCAGGGGCGGCGAGGCAGGCACGTCGGTCCCGCCCGTGATGCGAAAAGCGCTCGGGCAAGGGGCGCTCACCGCCACCGGCAGCAGAGCCTGGAGCACGAGGGTGATGCTGCCGGCGGTGCCCACGGCGAACCGGTATTCCCCGCCCCGGAGCGCTCCGAGCCGAAAGGCGATTTCCATCGAGCCGATCCGATCCCCCTCGAGTTCCCCTTGGGCCAGGGCAGCCACGGCGCGGATCGCGGTCAGATGCTGGGCGGCGAGGCCCGGGGTGCGCCGGCGCGCGCGAATCCCCCGGATGCGCACGCCGCGACCGGTCACGGCCGCGAGGGCGACGGCCGTGCGCACGAGCTGGCCGCCGCCTTCGCCGTAGGATCCGTCGATCTCCAGCATACGGGCCTGGAGTGTGGGGCAAGGACTCCGGGGCAGCAAGCCGTTTCCTTGCCTTGAGCTGCACTAGAATGTTGCTCGTTCTCTTCCCCTGGCGGATGGGCGGATGGCGCGCATTCTTTACTTCGCTTCCCTGGTGGACGCCCTTGGCAAAAGTTCCGAAGAGCTGCCGGTGCCTCCTTCCGGTGTTCCCGTGGGAATGCTGCTGGCGCGGCTGCGGGCGCGGGGCAGCCCCTGGAGCGTTCACCTGCGGGAGGACCGGGTGCAGGTCACGATCAACAAGCAGTTCGTTGAGCTGGACGCCCTGGTGACCGACGGGGACGACGTGGCCATCGTGCCCGCGCGCCGCGGGTAGCCCTTCTCTCTCCGGCCGCTCTGGGCGATGCCCTGACCGCAGGGTTTCCCGTCCGCGTTATCGCGACGACTTTTCCGCTCTCATTCCTGCCCGTCTCCGGCGCGGGATGACCACTCCCGGACTGCCGCCGTTGACAAGCCAAAGAATGAGAAGTATTCTCATTCGCATGATGGAACAAGGACACGCTGGGAGACCTGCGGGCCAGCAGCCCCTTTCGATGACGGCTGCCCCGGCAGAGGAGGGCAAGCCCCGGCGCGCCACCAGCGACGAGCTCCTGGGCCGGGCTGGGGAACTCATCATCGTGCACGGGGAGCGGGAGTACCGCCTGCGGCGCACCGCCAACGGCAAGCTCATCCTGACGGCGTGAGGAAAGGTGGTGCCGTGTCCCACACTGCCGTCGAGGCTTCTCTCATGGGTGAGGCGTGGCGCGCCGAGGGTCTGGTACGGGGACTCGTCCTGCTCCTGGTGGCCGCGCTCCACGGGCTTGCGCTGTGGGCCTTGTGGTCCTACGCGCCGGTGCGGGCAGCGCTGGAGACCACGGTGACGCTCATGGTGAGCCTGGTCGAGCCGCAGCCGAGGCCGGCACCGCCGAAGGAGGCGCCCAAGCCCGAGCCCTTGCCGGTTAAGCCGAAGCCGAAACCCAAGGAGAAGCCTGAGCCCCAGCCGGTGAAGGCGCCCGAGCCGCCGCTGCTGGCAGTGCCCGAGGAGGTGCCTGCCCCCGTGGCCCCGCCGGTGGAAGTACCGGTGGCGAAGGCCCCCGAGTCGCCGCCGGTCAAGGCGCCGCCCGCTGCGCCCGTGGAGGCGCCCCCGGCGCCGCCGCCCCCGCCGCTGGTCCCGCCGCGCTTCGACGCGGACTACCTCTTGAATCCTCCGCCCGAGTACCCGGCCCTCTCCCGCCGGCTGGGGGAGGAGGGCCAGGTGGTGCTGCGGGTGCGGGTGAGCGCGGAGGGGCTGCCCCTTGCCGTGGAGGTGAGGCGCTCAAGCGGTTTTGCGCGCCTGGACGAGGCTGCCGCGGCCGCGGTCAAGCGCTGGAAGTTCGTGCCGGCGCGCCGGGGCGAGACGCCGGTCGAGGCGCAGGTGCTCATTCCGATTTCCTTTACGTTGCGGGGTTGACCGATGCACGAATCCTTGGGCTTTGCCCACTTTCTCGCCCAGGCGGATGCGGTGGCGAAATTCATCCTGGCGCTGCTCGTCCTGATGTCGGCCGCCTCCTGGTATCTCATCCTCACCAAGGCGGTCGCCTACGCCCTCGTGCGCCGCCACAGCCGGCGCTTTCTCGAGCGCTTCTGGACGGCGGAGAGCTTGGCGGCGGTGGAGGAGGGATTGCGCCAGGCAGGGGCCCACGATCCCTTCTCGCGGCTCGTGCAGCAGGGCCTCGCGGCCTGCGATCAGTACCGCCGCCGGGACCAGGCGCGCCTCATCGAGACGGGCTCGGCCGACGAATTCCTGACCCGGGCGCTGCGGCGGGTGATCGAGCGGGAGACCGCCCGGGCGGAGTCGGGGCTCACGTTCCTCGCTTCGGTGGGCTCGAGCGCCCCCTTCATCGGCCTCTTCGGCACCGTGTGGGGGATCTACCACGCGCTCCTCGCCATCGGCCTCTCCGGCCAGGGTACGCTGGACAAAGTGGCGGGACCCGTGGGAGAGGCCCTCATCATGACCGCCCTGGGGCTGGCGGTGGCCATCCCCGCCGTGCTCGCCTACAACGCCTTCACCCGCGCTAACCGGGTCCTGCTCTCGGAGCTGGATGGCTTCGCCCACGACGTCTTCGCTTTCATGGTGACCGGGGTGCGCGCCGCCGACGCCCGCGGCCGCAGCCCGACCGAGGCGCGCCCAGCCGTTCGCCCGGTGGCGGCCGCCCAAGGGGGGGGCTGAGATGGTCTTCGGCGGCTTTCAAAGCGGCGGGCCCAGCCAGCCAGTGAGCGAGATCAATATGATCCCGCTGATCGACGTCATGCTGGTCTTGCTCATCATCTTCATCATCACCGCGCCGCTGCTCACCCACGCGGTGAAGATCGACCTGCCGAAAGCCTCGAGCCACGTGAACATCACCCGGCCCGAGCACGTGCAGCTCGGCATCCGCTCGACGGGGGAAATATTCTGGAACGGCGAGCAAATCGATCGCTTCGCACTGCGCCAGCGGCTCGAGGAGGCCGCGCGCCTTGCGCCCCAGCCCGAGCTGCACCTGCGGGCGGACGCAGCCAGCGAATACCGCCAGGTGGCCGAAGTCCTGTCGCTGGCGGCCAAGGCGGGGCTCACCCGCATCGGGTTCGTGACCGACCCCAGAGAGCCTTAGCCATGTCCAAAAGGAGCGGATCCGCCCTCGGCTTCTGGCTCGCCGCCGTCTTTGCCGCGGCGCTGATCGCGGCGATGGAGGCGCGCGCGGCCCTGTCCGAAGCGAACCTGCGGGACGCGCAGAGCATCGTGCACATGCTGGACTACGTGAGCGTGGACTACCCGGAATTCGTGCGCGACGGCCAGGTGCTGGACGAAGCCGAGTACCGGGAGCAGCTCGAATTCGCCGGCCAGGTACTGGCGCTGCTCCAGACGCTGCCGCCGCCACCGCAGCAGGCGGACCTCCTGGCGCAGGCGGCGGAACTGAAGCGCCGCATCGAAGGGAAAGCCCCGGGAGAAGAGATCGCCCGGCTCGCCTCGGCGCTGCGCTGGGCGGTGATCGACGCCTACAATCTCGCTGTCACCCCGAAGCGGGCCCCCGACCTCTCCCGCGCCCGAACCCTGTACGCGGAACACTGCGCCGGCTGCCACGGCGCCCAGGGACGCGGCGACGGCCCGGCGGCCCTGGGCATGGACCCGCCGCCCAGCGACTTCCACGACCAGACGCGCATGGCGAGCCGCAGCGTCTACGGCCTCTACAGCACCATCACCCTCGGCGTGGCGGGCACGCCCATGACGAGCTTCCGGCATCTTTCCGAAGAGGACCGCTGGGCCCTCGCCTTTTATGTCGCTGGCATAGGCATCGACCCGGCCCTGGCGGAAAAGGGAGCGGCGCTGTGGAAGGAGGGCGTGGGCCGAGATGTCTTCGCGGGGCTCAAACCCCTGGCGACCCTCACCCGCAAGGAGGTGGCCGAAAAGCACGGCGAGGACGCGGCCGCCGTCATGGCCTGGCTCGCCGCCCACCCCGAGGCCCTCGATCCCGCCGCCGGCTCGCCCATCGCCGAAAGCCGCCGGCTGCTCGCGGAAAGCGTGGACGCCTACCGGCGCGGCGACCGGGCCGAGGCCCAGCGGCTGGCGGTCGCCGCCTATCTCGAGGGCTTCGAGCTCGCCGAGGCGGGTCTTGACACGGTGGCAAGGAATCTGCGGATCGAAGTGGAAGCCGCCATGATGGCCTACCGCGGCCTTCTGCGCTCGGGCGCGACCGTCGCGGAGGTGGAAAGCAAGGCCGCGGCGATCGATGTACTGCTCGCCCGGGCTGAAGAGCTGTTCGGCGGTGAGGCGCTCTCACCCTCGGCGGCCGCGGTGTCCGCCTTCGTCATCCTGCTGCGGGAAGGGCTGGAAGCGATCCTGGTGCTGGCCGCCGTGATCGCCTTCCTGGTGAAGGCCGAGCGGCGCGATCTCCTCAAGTACGTCCACGCCGGCTGGACCGGGGCGCTGCTTCTAGGGCTCGCCACGTGGGTTGTGGCGAGCCACCTGGTCAGCGTGAGCGGCGCCGGCCGGGAGTTGACGGAAGGAATCACTGCGCTCCTTGCCGCGGCGATCCTCATCTACGTGGGCTTCTGGCTGCACGGCAAGTCCCATGCCCAAGCCTGGAAGGCCTTCATCGAACAGCGGCTCAAGGGGGCGCTCTCCCGGGGCACCGTGAGCGCCCTGGTGGCGGTGTCGTTTCTCGCAGTCTACCGGGAAGTATTCGAGACGGTGCTCTTCTACCAGGCGTTGTGGACGCAGACGGGGGACACCGGCGGCGGCTCCATCCTGGTGGGTTTCCTGGGCGGCGCGGCGGCGCTCGTGGTCATTTCCTGGGGCATCTTCCGCTACGGGCTGCGGCTGCCCATTGGCCCCTTTTTCACCGTGAGTTCCGTGCTGGTCGCACTGCTTGCGGTGGTGTTTGTCGGCCAGGGCGTGGCGGCGCTCCAGGAGGCGGGGAGGCTTCCGGCGGACCTGGTGGTTTTCCCCCGGGTGCCGGTGCTCGGCATTTATCCCACGGTGCAGACGCTACTTGCCCAGGCCATCGTGCTTGCCCTCGTAATTGCCGGATTTGCGTGGAATCGCTCATCTGCCGGTCGTACACCTAAAACAACAGCTTAGGCTAAAAAATCCTCAGGAGCAGAGTAAACTTAATTCTTTGATTTTAAATAATATATAGCCAGCCACTCCCGCTTTCCTAGCGTGGATAGCCAGCATTTGGAGATCTCTACTGGGAAAGGGTTAGCGATGTCACGTTACTGGTATACGAAGCAGATCGCTATGCTGGTTGCGGCATTCAGCGCGGCATGGCACAGCTCGATCTTGGCCCAGACTGCACTAGGCGAAGTTGTTGTTTCAGCGACCCGCAGCGAGCGCTTGATCGATCTCAGTCCGAAATCCATAAGTGTAATCGATCGCCGACAGATCGAGTCGCGGCCGATGACGAACCTGCAGTCGTTGCTCGACGACGTGCCCGGCATTTCCTACTCGCGCGCCGGGGGTCTCGGCGGCCAGCTGGTCGTTCGCGGCCTTAACTCGAACGATCCGCGGATGGTGTTGTTTGTCGACGGTGACCGCTTCCGGGGCCGCAATACGCTCGAGTATAGCCTCCTCGATCCAAACGAGATCGAACGCATCGAAGTGATCCGCGGCCCGGCCTCCGCGCTCTATGGCTCGGATGCAATGAACGGCGTGGTGAACGTCATCACGCGACGCGCGGCGGGCGACCCGATGCAGCCCTTCTCCCTCACGCCGCGCCTCTACGCGCTCGGCTATTCCAGCACGAATGCGCTGGGGGCAACCCGGCTCGAGCTGCAAGGTCTGGGCAACGGGATTGATGCACTGATCGGCGCCAACATCCGCTCGGCAGGCAATTACAACACTCCGCTGGGCGAAATCCCGAACAGCGACTTCACTTCGCAGTCGCTGAATGCGCGGATCGGCTACTCGCCGAGCGCCACCCAGCGCTTCGAGATCATCGGCAAGACCGCCAGAGTTGAGTCCGGGCGCGCCGGCGGGATCGGCGGCGCCCCGGGCGAACCGCTCCTCAAGGTGCGGGAAGATCCGATCGAGGAACGTTATCTTCGTCTCGGCTATACGCAAAACAGGATTGCGACGTGGCTGGACGGCCTAGAAGCATCGCTCTATGTCAGGAATTTGTCGACCATAATTCGCACCGAGAGCCGCACCGCGACGAACGGTAGCGTCAGCTTTAGCAACCAGTACGTAATCGGTCCAACGATTTACGGGGGTAAACTGTTGGCCCGTTCGGCGTTTAGCAGCAACGTACTCTCGTACGGCGCTGACTTCTATTATGAGGAACGGCCGGGTTCAGAAAATGATGCGCGCACCGTCAATGCGGCCGGTGTCACGACCTCTATTACTGCACGCGCGAAGCGCAACCGCAACGCCACGCAGACCAATGTCGGCGTCTTTGCCCACAACGACTGGGATCCGTCGCCACGTTGGACCGCGTCGCTCGGCGCGCGCTACGACCTCGTCCGCACCAAAGTTGAAGGCACTCCAGCGGTCGGCGAAAGTGCGGTGCTTTCCAATGCTTTCGCCCAGAACCGGTCCGTGCAAGACAGCGCCGTCACCGGAAGCGCTGGGCTCATTTTCCGGCCCATCAATGCGTTGCATTTTATAGGTAACGTGAGCACCGCGTTTCGGGTGCCCGCCACGTTTGAAAAATTCTTCGGAGGGGTGGCGGGCGCGGTGACTACCCTTCCGAACCCGGGGCTAAAGCCGGAATCGAGTATGAACTATGAAATCGGCGCGCGGATTAGGCTGCAGGGTCTGAGCGTAAATCTGACCGCGTTTCGCAGCGACTACAAGGATCTGCTGCAGACCGTGGTGCTCAACGCCACCACCCGCCAGCGCCAAAACACGGGCGAAGCGACAATCGAGGGCTTCGAACTTGACGGCGCTTATGCCATGACGAAGGAGCTGGCGTTGCGCTTCAATGCTGCGAATGTGCGCGGCACCAACACACGAACCAATACCCCGCTTGCCTACATCCCGCCGCTGAATGGGTTGGTGTCATTGCGCTATGCACTGCCGAACAACGCCTATTGGATCGAGGCGACAGCGCGTTGGTCAGTGAACAAGACCCGCATCGATCCCTCGCAGGAACGGCCTACCGGAGGATACGGCGTGCTCAGCATTTATGCCGGTGTGGACCTCGGCCGTTTTGATTCGCTGCTGAAGGACTATCGACTCACGCTCGGAATCGAGAATCTCGCCAATAAGACCTACGTCAACCCGGTGACGCAGGCGAACGTCGCATTTCCCGCTAGCATTACCAACCCGCTGGTCGAGCCTGGCCGGTCGGTCACAATCAACCTCGTTTCGTCCATTGGGCGATGATCACTCAACACTACCCATACCAGCTTTCGCGACCACGGCTTTGGCTCGCGATCGCGGTCGCGCTTGTCTCGTGCGCTGCGAGCGCTCAGAAAGTGACGGTCGTCGACCAGCGCGACAAGACGCTGTCGCTCGCCGCCCCGCCGCAGCGGCTTGCGTTTATTCCGATGCCCGCGCCCTCCATATTCATGGCCATCGACGGGTCGAGTGCGCGTATTGTCGGGATGAACCCGGGGTCGATGTCTGCGATCCGCGGTGGGATCCTGCAAACCATGTTCCCCGGGGTGCTCGCGATCTCCACCGACATTGTCAAGGGCGGACAGTTCACGCCGAATATCGAGACGCTGCTCTCCCTTAAGCCCGATGTGGTGTTCCAGTGGGCCGACCAGCCGCAGGACGTGATTGCTGCGATCGAGCGTGCCGGCCTGCCGGTATTCGGGATGCGCTACGGGACGCAGGAACATCTCGAAAACCTGCTCGCGGCGATGGGAAAGCTCGCCGGCAAGGAAAAGAAGGCCGCTGAGCTTATCGCCTGGCATCGCAGCGTGCGCGCGAAGCTTGAGGCCATGACCGCTGCCACACCGGCGGCGCGGCGTCCGAAGGTGCTCTATTTTCAGCGTTTCGAGACCGGACTCAGGCCGGCCGGCACCGGATCATACAACGATTTCTACGTGCGCCTCGTGGGCGGGGCGAACGCAGCACAAGGCATCAGTGGCGCCAGCGCCGACGTCACCTTCGAACAGGTGCTTGCGTGGGATCCCGATGTCATTTTACTTGGCGGCTTCGACGGTGTGCTGCCCGCCACGCTCTACGCCGACACAAAATGGCGCGCGCTCAAGGCGGTGCGCGACAAACGCGTCTATAAAGTGCCGGTCGGCGGCTACCGTTGGGATCCTCCCAGCCACGAGTCGCCGCTGATGTGGCTGTGGCTCTACGGGCTGCTACACCCGGAGGACACGAGCATCGATCTGCGGCGCGAAGTACGAAAACTTTTCCGGTTTCTCTACAGTCACGAACTCACCGATGCCGAGCTCGACCGGCTTCTTTTGATGGAGGACAACATTGACTCTGCCCACTACTCTCGCTACGCCAAGCGTTGAGGCGCTGCCGGAGCCCGCGGGCGCAGCGCGCCGCGGTGTCCAGTCCGGGAAGGCAGCAGTAAGGTGGGCACTGCTTTGGGCGGCGCTCGCATTGGTTTTGGTTTTGATCCTGCTGCTTTCGCTCGCCGTAGGAAGGTTCGCCGTACCGATGGAGCAGACAGTCGCTATTCTGCTGCGTAGATTTATCGACACTGGCGTCGCCTGGACCCCGGCACAGCAGACGGTAATCGAGATCGTCCGGGTCCCGCGCGTGCTGATGGCTGCCTGCGCTGGAGCCGGCCTCGCACTGTGCGGCGCTGCGTTGCAAGGCGTGTTTCGCAATCCACTGGTCGGGCCACAGATCATCGGTGTTTCATCCGGCGCTGGTTTTGGCGGAGCGCTCGCTATTCTGCTTGGCACAAGCGTGGTCGGACAGGTAATAAGCGCGTTTACATGGAGCATTGTCGCGCTTCTGGCTGTCATGCTGATAAGCCGAGTAAAAAGTCGCTCCTCAGTGCTCATGCTTGTGCTCGCTGGCGTGATAACAAGCGCGTTGCTTAGTGCACTCACGAGTCTTCTCGTGTTTGTTGCTGATCCAGAGCAAAAGCTTCCCGGTATTGTGTTCTGGCTCCTGGGCAGTTTTGCGACCGCCGATTATGCCAAGCTTGGGATTATTGTGTTCACCACTGGCCTGGGCGCAGTCGCGCTACTCATTCTTTCCTGGCGCATAAACCTGCTCTCGCTGGGAGACGAAGATGCCGCGGCGCTCGGCGTCAAAGTTCAGCCTATGCGCTGGGCAATTCTCATCGCCACCTGCGTCATCATCGCCGGTCAGGTATCGGTAAGTGGCGTGATCGGCTGGGTAGGGCTCGTTATTCCGCACATCGCCCGGATGCTGGTCGGAGCGGATCATCGACGGCTGCTCCCTGCGTCGTTGCTGATTGGGGCTATGTATATGGTTATCGTCGATGATTTAGCTCGCTCCCTTACCCCGGCAGAAATTCCACTCGGCATTTTGACTGTACTCGTCGGCGCACCGATTTTTGCCGCGTTGCTGCGCTCGCTTCAGCACAAAGGGTGGAACTATGATTGAGGTGTCAAACGCAGGTTACTGGTACATACCCGACCGCTGGGTGTTCCGCAATTTAACACTGCAAGCAGGTCGTGGCGAGGTGTTGAGTATCCTCGGACCGAACGGGCGTGGTAAAACTACGTTGCTCAAGTCGCTGATCGGCCTGATCGGTTTGCGCGAAGGTACCATAAAGCTTGGCGGCGCGACCGCGTTTGTGCCGCAGGTCTTTTACGCTGGGTTTCAATACTCGGTGCTGGAAATGGTGGTGATGGGGCGAGTCCGCCATCTGAAACTACTTTCTCAACCTTCACGGAAAGACTATGCAATTGCGGAAGAGGCGCTCGACCGGGTAGGACTTTCCGCCTTCGCCGGCCGGCCTTTTAATGCGTTGTCCGGAGGCGAGCGGCAACTCGTGTTGATCGCGCGGGCGCTCGCTTCGCGCTGCGAGATCCTGGTGCTCGACGAGCCCGCTTCGTCGCTTGATTTGCGAAATCAAGCCACTGTGCTGCGCCTGCTGGAGGAGCTCGCTGGCCGGCACGGTATTACGGTGGTTTACACCACGCATCATCCGCAACATGCACTAGCCGGAAACAGCCGGGTGCTGCTGATGCTCGCGGCAGATCATTACCTTACGGGGACAGCGAACGACGTGCTAAACGAGACCAATCTTGAAGCCCTCTACGGCGTTCCGGTGAAGCGCGTCCGGATCGGCGACGCTGAGCATGGCTACGCCGGACTCGTTCCGATCTATTCATAATTATGCGCCAGCCGATCGCACTCATTACGTATGAACAGTACCCGCCGCCCGCGCTGATCTCGCGCCGAGATCTCGCGGTGCCCGTCGTGGGAATCGACATCTATGCGTTACGGGCAACCGAGCTTTCCGGTTTTTGCGGCCTGCTGATTGGGACCGGCTGCGACCAGCGGGAGCTGGCTGAGCAGCAGGATAAGCTGCAGGCGTTTCTTGCTGCGGGTAAAACAATCGTCTTTTGCGGCCACGTCGCCTACCCTTTCTTGCCCGGCTTGAGCGAATTCGTGCCGCTCGCCGACTTTCGCGTCAAAGACCTGTATGTGGAAAAACTGATGAGGCATCCCGTGTTCGATGGCATCGAACCGGATGACCTTACCTTCCGCAAGGGCGTGGCCGGATTTTACGGACGCGGGCACAACCCGCCACCGCGCGGCGCGAAAGTGTTGAACGCGCTCGGTCCCAGGCGCATGCCGGTCGACTGGCTACTCGAATACTGCGGCGGCGGATGCTTGCTGGTGCACGCCGGCAATGATCTGTGGGGGTATGGCGAAGGCGATCGCAGCGCCGCACGGCTACCGCAGCAGCTTGTGCAATGGATCGCCGCGCGCCTCAATCAGGAAGGCAAGGCATGACCAGACTCGCGGCGCTGGATGGCGGCACCTACTTTCACAAGCGTGCGCTGCATGGCGAGCGCTTCGGACGCCACTTTGACGCCTTGATCGACATCCGCGAGCTGGTGACAACCGATCTCGCGACTTACGACGTGCTGATCGTCACCGACCGCACGCATCCAGGAAAGCTGCGCGAAGCACGAGCAAAATTACATAGTTTTCTCGCGAAGGGGGGCATGCTCGTGGTAATGGGCGAGACCCAGCCCCACACCTGGTTGCCTTATGTGAAATGGCACTATCGTCCGACCAATTTCTGGTGGTGGCGCGAACCCGGTGCCGACCTTGGCCTTGTCGCCAGCGCGCCGGCGCACCACTTTTTCCGCTACGTCACGCTTGCTGACGCAACCTGGCACTACCACGGCGTGTTGGAGGTACCCGCAGGTGCGACACCGTTGATCGAGCTCAAGAACCACACAGGGTGTCTGCTTTACGAAGACCGAGTGTCCACAAATGGAACACTGATTGTCACTACGCTTGATCCGTTCTACCACTATGGGTCTTATTTCATGCCCGTGACAGAGCGTTTCCTGGAAGGATTTTTAGCGTGGATCAAGACCGGCGTGGACAGCCGAAGTATGAAGTTCGAGGTTTGACACAATCGAAGATTCGTGAACCCAAAGTTGCAATTATAAGCCCTCAAGACATTATCGAGATCGAGTTCGACAGTCTTGTTAAGCACCATGGCAAGAGCTTTATCAGCAGTGCTAGTTGCCATCTCCTGGACCGTCTTCCACTACGGCGTGCGGCTTCCCATCGGCCCCTTTTTCACCGTGAGTTCCGTGCTGGTCGCACTGCTTGCGGTGGTGTTTGTCGGCCAGGGCGTGGCGGCGCTCCAGGAGGCGGGGAGGCTTCCGGCGGACCTGGTGGTTTTCCCCCGGGTGCCGGTGCTCGGCATTTATCCCACGGTGCAGACCCTTACCGCCCAGGCGGCGGCCCTCGCGCTGGTGATCACGGGTTTCGTCTGGATGCAGCGCGCCGCCCGCAAGCATCAGGACAAGATGCCGGCAGAGGGATGAACGAGGAGCGTCCGCCGCGCCGCGATGATTTTTTGATTGCATGGACGGGAGCGCACGGGTATTAGTCCCGTGGCGCTCCACTTGGGGGGCAGCCAGCCCGCCGGCCGGAAGCCGGCCAGCCAGCCAGTCCGCTTTTTCGAGAAGAGAGGGGGCTTGGATGCGACTGAAAAGAACGGCATCGGTTGGCTGCATGGTGATGTTGTGGGGAACGCTTCTCGATGCGGGGGCCGAGGTTGCCTGGGAAGCACGGCTCGGGGAAATTCAGGTCGTCGGTACATTGGATCCCGTGGACGAGCGGCGCCGGGCACCCACCGCGAAACTGGTGTACGGGCGCGAGGACATCGAAAAGTTCGACGACGCTACCGTCGGAGACGTACTCCGGCGGTTGCCTGGCATCACTTATTCCGGGCCCCCGGGGGTGACCAAGGACATCCGGGTGCGTGGGTTAGACAAGGGGTTCACCCAGATCCTGATCGATGGCGAGCCTATCGTGGGCGGTGCCAAGGAGCGGCAGATACAAGTGGATCGCCTGCCGGCGGACATGATCGAACGCATCGAGTTGATTCACAACCCTACCGCCGACGTCAGCGCCGACGGGATCGGGGGCACGGTCAACATCGTACTTCGCAAAGCGCCAGTGCAGCGCGTCGCTCGCGCGCGCGTCGGTGCCGGCCGTACCGGTTCCGAGGAGGTGGGCGAAGCGAGCCTGCAGTACGGCGATCGGCAAGGCAGGTTCAGTTACCTGCTGAACGCGGGCGTAGTCGATCGGGCCGAGCGGCTCACGGATACCAAGGTGGGGTTTCTCGCCAGCGGGGCGGTCAAGGACAGCCTCGTTGAATCGAAACCCGCCGACGTGAAGGAGCTTACGCTGGCGCCGCGGAGGAGCTTACGCTGGCGCCGCGGCTGCGTTGGGACCCGGACGGCAGGCAGTCTTTCACCCTGGACCCCTTCCTGATCGCTGGCCAAGAAGATAAGCGCAATGACGTGTTCAAGTTCAATTCGACCGGCGCGCCCAGCGGCAGCCAGGAGAAGACGGAGGACAAAGACCGGGTGATCGCCCGGCTGAGGGGGGAATGGACGCGACCTTTGGTAGGCGACCGGCAGCTCAGCCTGCGACTGACGGCAGAGCAAGGCCGGGAGGAAAAGAACACCGGAACCCGGGATTTCAACGCGTCGGGTGCCCTCACCAAGACCACCCTGCAGCAGGATGAGCAGGACGAGCGGGAATTTGCGGGACGCGTCCGCTTGAGCGGCGTGGCTTTCGAACGTCACTTTTGGAGCGTCGGCCTCGAGGGCGTGCTCAAGGATTGGGAAACCGACAAGACCACCATTGAAAACGGCGTCTTCAAATCCCCAACGGCCGCCGATCGCTTCCGAGTCGAGGAGCGGCGCGTCGCGGCCTTCGTCCAGGACGAATGGCGCATGGGCCGCTCCAGCGTATTGACCCCCGGGCTGCGGCTGGAGCGCATCCGCCGGGAAAGCGAAGACGGTTCCGGAGTAGAACGCACCGGCACGACGGGCGTCCTCAATCCATCCCTGCATCTCCTCCATCGCTGGGACCCGGCTACCAACTTGCGGGCCAGTGTGGCGCGGACTTTGCGCCTGCCCAAGCTGGACGACCTCGCGCCGGGCGTCGACCTCAAGGGCGGTACTTTGACCAATCCCGATAAAGGGGGGAATCCGGACCTGCGCCCCGAGCGGGCGTGGGGCCTGGAGCTCGGGATCGAGCGCTTTTTCCGCCGGGAAGGGGTCGTCGGGCTCAATGTCTTCTACCGGGACGTGCAGGACCTGATCGAGCGGCAGGTGGTGAGCGAAGGCGGGCGGTTCGTAAGCCGCCCCTTCAACGTGGGGGATGCCCGGATCTGGGGCGCCGAAGTCGACCTCAAGGCGCGAATGGACGGAATCGGGCTGACTGGCCTTGCGCTTACCTTCAACTACGCCCGGCTCTTCTCCGAAGTGACGACACCGGGAGTAAAAGAGAAACGGCGGATCAAAGATCAGCCGTCATACGTGTTCAATGTGGGCCTCGATTATGAAATTAAGCCTTACGGACTCACGATCGGTGCCATCTACAACTATTTGCCTGCTATGACTAATAGCGAAATTACCGGGGATGGCAACACCAAGCTGAAATTCGAAAGCGCCAAAAAGCTGCTGGACGTGTACGCAGTCCAACCGCTTGGGCGCCATTTCAAGGTGCGGCTCGCGGTGCGCAACGTGCTCAAGGACGACAAATTCCGCGACGAGACCACCTTCAAGCCGGATGGCAGCTTCAGCGCCCGGGAAACGCGGCTGGAAGAGTCTTCCCGCACCTGGTTCGTATCGCTGGAGGGCAGATGGTAGTGCACCCGGGCAAAATGGCCGATCGCGAAAACCAGCTCTTTAGTGCTTCTTCCGGGAAAGTGATGGCGCCAGGCCGATCTCGATCCCCGGTGGATGCCTGGCGTCCCCTCCTCAGGGAAATGCTGGGCATTCTTTTGCGCCATCCCTGGCTGTTGCTCGCCGCCATCCTGCCCAACATCATCACGCCAGCTATCGAGCCGGTGCAAGCGTGGCTGGTCAAGGAGGTGTTACAGGAGATCACCAAGGGTGAGCATGTTTTCAGAATCCAAGAACTGCTCGCCTATACGCCGTTGGCGATCGGCATTTTTTTCGGGCTCGGGGTGCTGCGCTTAGCCGAGAAACTGACTAACCGGATGCTGGACGACCGGCTGTTCATCGAGCTGCAACGGGTGTGGTTCGAGCGCCGGGGCAGTGGGTGCGTCGGCGAGCAAGTCGCCCGCTCGATCAACGATTGCGAAAACGCCCGCAAGATCTTCGACCTTTTCCAGAAAGAGCTCTGGACGATCCTGATCGGCTTGCCGGCAGTGATCCTCTGGCAACTGTCTCTCTCTCCGGAGCTGCTGCCCGCTTTGCTCGTGGCGAGCCTGCTGCCTTTTCTTGTGGCGCTGCTCTTCGGCGGCCTGATCCAGCGCTACAGCCACAACGTCCTGCGGCTCGTCGCCAGCGTCGGCTCGGCGGTCGCCCAAGGAAACCGGGAAGAACTTTACCAGCGACAAGAGCGCTTTTACATCAATCGCATCAAGTTCGAATTCTGGAAACAGAGCAGCGAGGCGACGGCTGATTTCGCCTATTGGGCGAGCTTGGCCCTGGTGCTCGTGCTAACCGCGACCGGCATCTGGCCGTTGGTGCCGCAGGAAATCACTGCTGCCCAGATCGGCGTGTTCCTGGTCAACCTCAAACTTATTAACAAGCCTCTGTCTCAAATTACTAAGGTTTATAACAAGGTGCGGGAGGGGTGGCCCGCCGTGCGTCGCACCCTCCGTCCTCACGACACGGAGCATCAGAGTGCAGCGTGAGAAGAGCTGCTGTACCTGTCACGGGATCGGCCAGGAGGAATTTCGCCTCGCTTGCCGGCACGGCGCCCGCAGCGTCAAGGCTTGTTTCAAGCTGCTCGGTCGCTTGCCCAAGTGCGGCAACTGTATTCCGCTGCTCAAGCGGATATTGAGGGAACAGGCATACCCGCCGGATTCGGTTCGGGACGGCCTGGATGTTAAACAAGAGCATCATCTACTTATGGAGAGCGTGAGCGATGAACTTCAAGGTAAAGCTAGCCCACTTGCTGGACAACGGGGATAAAGTCGAGATGGAAGCCTGGGTCGATGCGGCGAGCCATGACGAAGCCTATAACGCAGCCCGGGCTCGTTTTGGCAAGGCCGTGGCACAACTCGCATCGGCCACGGAAATCGAGATCGATAAAAGCAAGATCGAAATGGGCGCGGAGAAACACTAAGGGAACTCCCGCAACCACAGCCAGCCTGTCGGCGGTCATGCCGATCAGCCAGCCAAAGATGCCATCGAAAACCTGGAATCATGAGGCCTCGTATATGACCGCCGACCCTAATAATCCCGACTATCCCACGCTGCCGGCCCTCGTGGCCGCGACCTTGTATCTCATGACCAAGCAGGCCGAGCGGGGTTGCCCCGTTCAGGCCGAGCTGGTCATTCGCCACCTGCAATTCATAGAAACCCATCCGGATGCCCATGCCGCTCCGATGTTGCGGGACGTCTGCCGCCGCCTGATCGCCCGGTGGTACGACCTGCTGTACCGGATGCAGAAGGGCGAGAGCCCGCGCGAGCAAAAGCGTTCGATCCATTGAGGGAGGTGGCCATGATCGTCGTGAGCGAACAGTTTTTCGTGGCGCCGGAATGCCGCGGAGCGTTCGACGCCTGGTGCGAGCGGCTCCTCGGCCTGATGGCGGCGCGGCCGGGCTGCTGCCATGCCGTCCTCTCCCGCCCGGCGCAAGGGATGCCTTCCCACGTGCTCTATAGCGTCTGGGAATCGACTGAGCAGTTCCGGGAATGGACCCGGTCCGATGCTTTCGTTCTGGCTGCCTCCGGGGCGCTTCCCGGAAGGCCTGCGGTCTTCGTCGCCCCGAAGCGCGTGGCGGTGGAACTGATCGATCCCTGCCCCGCAGGGGCGGACGCGCCAGAGGGCATTCTCACCGCATGGGTCGAGGGTTGGGCGGCTTCCCGGTCGGACGACTCCATTAGGGCTCGCCCGCGCGTCGCTCGCTAAAAAGGATCAAGGCCGCGCCCCTCGAAGACGCCGCCCATGGATGACCGGCCCAAGGCCCAGCTCGCGAGCGCCTATGCCGAGTGGCGGGGGGAGCTTTTCCGTTTGCTGCCGGGGCGGGTGGGGTGCGAGGCCGAGGCGGCCGATCTGACCCGTGAAGCGTTCGTCCATTGCGGTTTCGTTGTGGACGACCCGTAACACCCGGTCCCTCTCCTCGGGAATTCGACCCAAGTTGTCCCACCGGGCGGCTCCGATCCGTGCTTAGACGAGGGGATTATGCACGCGCAGCGCCGGATAACGCGAAAAATCCCGGTCCGCTGACCACAGCTCCCGGACACCGTGGTACAGACAGATCGCCGCGATCCGAGCGTCGTGTATGGCTCCGCCTTTGACCTGCGCCGCCAGCGCGAGCGTCTCGAGACGCGGCAGGTAATCGTCGCCTTCGGCGAGCCAGATGATCTGGGGCTGCTCGGCGAGCGTACGCAGCTGCGCGAGCGCCACGTCGAGCGGGGTCGGCGTCTTGAAGATGCGGGGATTCGTCACGATGGCGATGAACTCGTGGGCGCAGGGCCAGGGGATCGCCCAGGCAGTGGCTTCGGCCATTAGCGACTCGATCAGCGCCCGGGCCGCAACGTGAAATGGCGCATCCGTGCGGTGGGCGTAGACGAGAAGGTTGGTGTCAACCGCGACCACGGTAGATTTCGTCGCGTATCCGCTCCCAGCCCATATCGCGGAATTCCGCCGTCAGCCCATCGCCCTTGAACGGCTTGAGCCCGGGCGTTTTCGCCGGCTTACGCTCGCGTGCGCGCAACGCAAGGCGCAGGCCGTCTTCGATCAGCGCTTTTAACGTCGTGCCCTCGCGGCGCGCGACTTTGCGGCAGCGGTCGAGCAGCGCGTCGGGGAGCTCGATGGTAGTTTTCATATGGATGACCCATATTATCGATATGTTTGATATGGTACACCGTGCATCGGCTCGATGCAAACGGCGGGAGTTTGACCTAGGGGCCGGGAAACCGCGCACCGCGCGCCGTTTCACCCGAACGCTTCCGCGCGGCACATGACACGCCGCGGCGCGCTGGAGCGCCTCGATCACCCGTCCGCCGGCGCGCGTTGACAACGCGGTCCGATTGTCTCGATACTGCAAGCTATTCTCATTCAGCCGGCCATGCCCCGTCCTGGGGCAAGCCAGCCACCGCGGGTTCTCGATAGGGGACGGTTTCGTTTTTTCTGAATTCGAAGTGACCCGGGATCAAGAGCGGCCGTTCGTCGTGGACAGCGGTTTTGTCCGCGTCCCGCTCGCTTCCACGTCCCGTAACCCGATGCTTCACGCCGTGCTGCGTTTATTACGACGAGCTGGTCGGGACGCTCACCCGGCGCCTGGGCGACCGGTTCGAGGCCGAGGACGTGGCACAGGAAACGGTGGTGCGCCTGCTGGAGGCGGAGGGCGCCGCCCCGGGAGGCACGCAGGCAGTGCCGCTCACGGCAGGCCTCGGCACCCGGATCGACGCCCAGGGCCGCATCGAGGCGCCGCGTCCCATGGACTTCGCCGCCGCGACTGCCTGGCGCGAGGGCCGGCTCGCGTTCGATGGGGCGACGCTGGCCGAAGTGGTTCGCGAGCTGGCGCGCTACTCCGCGCACCCGGCCACCGGTTGGCCGATGAGGAGGTGGGCAAGCTGCGGCTCTCCGGCAGCTTCAGCGTGAACGATCCGCAAGCGCTGGTCGGGGCGCTGCCCCGCATCCTGCCCGTGCGGGTTCGAAGCCTTCCAGACGGTAGCGCGGAGATCCGCCGGCGCTAAGGCCGCCCCCTCGCGCGGCTAGCCTACCAGCCTGAATCCGACCGCGGCGAAATGATGATCGAACGCAAAAGCAAGCCGGATCCGCGCGCGCCCCATAATGACAAAACTGGTCGCATCGACGGCGGAAAGCTTGCCCCGATCGGGACGCCGGAAGTATTCCCAAGCCTGCTCCAGATCTCGCAGTTCGCAGGGAAGAATTCTGACCGTACCCGGCCGGTAGATTGACTCCTTCCAGGCAAGCGCGACATCGCGATTGGCATTACGTTCCAGGAAGCTGAAGGTTTCGATCACGACTGGAACGGAAGTGTGGAGCTTCGTCCCCGCGCCCTGAAGGCCTTCCTACTGCTCCCGAGCCTGGGTGTGCAGCGGATCGCGAGACAGGGCGAGGGCGATCCAGGCTCCGCTGTCGACGAATGCGGCCTCGCCGTGCCGTATCACGGCTGGTCGTGCACGCTGTCGTGGTCGGCGGAAACGCGTTTGGGTTTGCCGTCCCAGAGGGCGAGCGGGCCTTCCCCCCGGGCTTCAACACGGTCTTGCGGATTGCCTCGCGGACCAGGTCCGCGACGCTGCGCCCGGAGCGCCGTGCCGCCTCGCGCAATGCGGCGAGCTCCTTTTTGCGCAGATATATTTGTGTTTTTTCCATGTAGGTCAGTCTAGCCGTCCCATTGACATACATCAAATCCTCCGGCCTTCTCCGAAGCCTTCGCCGTCCCTGGGCCCCAGCCGCCATCGGCTCGCCGTGGGCTACGAGCGCTATGCCAGCGACGGGGATATTCTGCGCAAGCTGATCGGTACCTTCGGCACTGGACCGGCGTTCGACCAACAATTCGGCGCGCTGCTGCCGGCGCCGTTCGCTTCACCCCGCCGGTTTCTCAGCGAGGAAAGAGAGCAAGGGGTCTACTTCATCGACCATGGTGGATATCGGCGAGCGCTGGCATCTGCTGGGCGGCCTGCGTTACAGGAGCTACGAATTCGTCAACACCGGCAATACCCTAGCTGGCGACTCGGGGCTGTCCCCGTCGCTGGGCGCCGTTTACGACCTCACGCCGCAGCTTTCCGTCTATGCCGGTTGGTCGCGCTCCTTCGAAGGCGCCTTCGGTCAGGACGCCCATGGCCGTGGCTTCGATCCCCAGAAAGGCGAGCAGTTCGAGCTCGGCGTGAAGGGCGACGCCTTCTGGAAGCGGCTGTTCTACACCATGGCGCTCTTCGACCTGACCCAGACCAACGTCATCGCCGCGGATCCGAACAACCCGAGTTTCTCGGCGCCCCCAGGCGAGGTGAACGTGCGCGGCGTGGAGCTGGACGTCTCGGCGCAGGTGACGAAACGGCTGAGCCTGATCGGCGCGTTTACGTATCATGACTCCGAGATCAAGGAGAACAACGACGGCTTCGAGGGCCAGCGGCTCGCCAACACGCCCGAGCTCGCCGCCACGCTGCGGCTCTCCTATTTCGCGACGACCGACCTGCGCCTCGGCGGAAGCTTCATCTACGTCGGCGAACGCCAGGGCGCCAATTTCGGGATTCCCTTCCAGGTGGACGGCTATACCCGGTTGGACTTGGACGCGAGCTGGCGCGTGCCCCAAGTCCCGGGCCTGACCCTGTTCGCGAGTGTGGAAAACGTGCTCGACGAGGACTACATGCTCGGCTCCCGCTCGCCCACCCAGATCCAGCTCGGCCGGCCCCACACGTTCACCCTGCGGGCGCGCTATGCGTTCTGAAGGCGCGGGATACGTGCGGAGGGAGCGTCCGGTCCATGCTGACAAGAAAAAAAGTGTAAGGAGAAGCCCGGTGGGGCGTCATGGACGAGCCGGGAGGAAAATTCTTGTCTGCAGGGTGGAGGAGGCCTTTCGGGGACGAGTCGCCGGTGTAGCCGCCCTCGGTCCGTGCCCAAAAAAGGCGGGGGTGGTTTACCTGGAGGCGTGTGGCAGCACGCCGGTCAGGTCCACGGTGGTCCCGGGCAGCGCCGCGATGGGGGTGAGACCCGGGCGCTCGGTCGCCGAGATATGGGCGTAGGTCTCTCCGGCGGGGGAACGGAAGAAGTGGGTCAGCGCATTCTCCAGATCGACGATCCACACTTCGGGGACGTCGTGGCGCGCGTAGAGCGGCACTTTCACCTGGCGGTCGTAGCGCAGGGTAACGTCGCTCACCTCGACCACCAGCAGCGTGTCGGAAGCCGTCGGATGGCGGCTGGTGTAGAAATCCCGGCGCGGCTTGAGGAGAACGAGGTCGGGTTGGGGTTCAGAGTGCTCGTCAAGGCGCAGTGGGGACTGAGAATAAACGATGGCCCGGTCGCCGACCGCCGCAGTCAGCAGATGGATAAGCCTGGCAATGGTACCGGCGTGCCGGCTGCCGATAGGCGCCATGTCAATGATCTCTCCTTCGATCAGCTCCACCCGGGCCTCGGGCGCCAGCAGGCCCACTTCGCCCATGCGGTGGTATTCGTCCACGGTGAGCCGGTGCCGCGGAAGCCAGTTCTCGCTCTGGATGCTCATAAAATCCCTTCCCGCCGGGGACCTCCCTTTTCCGATGCGTCCATTGTAGCGGCAAGACTTACCGCTTCAATACAGCCGCCAGCGGAAGGCCGCCGGCCCACGGCGCCGGGCCCACATCCCGGACCCGGATCATTTCGCCTGCGGGCGTTTGCAGCCGGTGCACGTCGATCTCGGGCTCCAACGCCCGGCGCGCGTGGGGCGGGCCCAGGCTGACGCGGCCCACCACCGTGACTTCGGCGCCGGCGGGCAGGGAGACCGTATGCCACCAGGGCGGCCCCGCGTCCAGCACGAGGTGGCCTGTCCCGTCGTCGAAGCGGAACTCATTGTCCCGCAGCCGTTCCACGACCCGGCCCCTGAGCTCGACGAGCTGGCCCGGCGTGGGACTGGCATGGATGTCGGCCGCGGTGGTGGGGAAGGGGCCCTGGGCCAGAGCAGCGCCAGTGCCCGCCAGGCAGGCGACTAGGGGCTCGATGAAGTAGCGGATTTTCTTCATGGTTGCCATCCTTCTGCGCTGAAAACTTGCCCGCCAAGCCCGGTGGCATTCCTACCACCACCAGTAGTACGGCCAGAACCGGTAGCGGTAGGCGGGGTGAGGCCAGTAGGGGCTGGGCCAGGCGTACCACCCGTAGAAATCCCGCGCCCGGCGGTATTCCTCGTAACGCTCGGCCTCGATGTAGGTCTGCTGCATGTAGTCGATGACCGCATCCGGCACGCCCTGCTCCCTGAGCTTCGCCAGCTCGCTGGCCGGCAGCCGGTAGACCGCCCGGGATTCCTTCATGCGGGCGATGATCTCGTCGGCGGAGCGGCCGTCCTCGGCCATCTGCACGATCTCCGCCGTCGTGGGCGGCGGGGGAAGGGGCTTGCCCAGGGTCGCGCAACCGGAGAGGGCGAGGAGGGCAAGGCCCACCGCGCCCACGGCCAACCACCGAACCGGATCGCGGAGGATCATGGGGATCTCCGATAGCGTTACCGGTTGGACGCTCCCCGAGCGCCAATGTTTCTCCGCCCTGAGGGGCAGGGGCGGGACAACGGCGTCAGGGTGGCTCGGCCCGCGCCTTTCGGCCGTTCCTCAGGGACGGCCCCGACCCACGCCCGCGGGCGGCCCGCCGGCGAAGGGCGGTCGGCTGGGAACGGCGCCAAAGGGAGGGCCGCCCCCCATGTCTCGACTCCGGTCCAAGGCTTCCAGCGCTTCCCGTCGGCCGATTCCGCTGGCTTCGCGGCTGCGGCGAATGGCGGGCTTGGCGTCTTCGGGCACCTGGTCCTCCACGCCCCGGAGCACTTCCGGCGCCACGGCCGTGCCTTGCCGCACGTTTTCCCGAGCGGTGTCGAGGCCGGGCGGCTCAGCCCAAGCGAAGCCGTCGGCCAGGAGCAGAACGGCCGCCGCCGCGGAAGAGGAAAGAAAGGTCCTCGCCTTCATCATAGTGACCTCCGTTGCGGCTATCCCCGACTGAGGGAACACTTTGTAGTGTAATGCAAGTTATTCTCATTTGCCAGGCTGTGTATGAGTCCACCACCTTTGGCACTCGGGTTGGTGTTGGAGGAGGAATGATAGAGGAGTGCGCTGGCCGAGGCGATGGTGGGGGCGCTGGGTGTTGTAGAAGAGGAGCCAGTCGGCCAGTTTCTGGTTGAAGCGTGCGAGGTCGGTGAACAGCAGGTCTTCGTGGTAGTCGACGAAGGATTCCTGGATGGTGCGGTTGAAGCGTTCGACGTGGGCGTTCATTTTGGGAGTCTTGGGGTAGGTGTACCAGCGTTCGATGCCGTGGGCTTCGAGGGTTTTGGCAAAGCTCGATTCGAACTCACTTCCGTTGTCCGACAAGACCACCTGGGGTTTGGTGGGCAGCAGGCTCAAGGCGGCGG